>JAFLUD010000119.1 GCA_022508965.1 Oscillospiraceae bacterium | reverse complement strand
AGTTCCCCCAACAACAGAAGCGACACATACCCAAAGAGCGACAAAATTCTCCCCCAAAAGGGGCGCTAAGGAGTAGATTATGGAAAAACGAGATTATTACGAGGTGCTGGGACTGCAAAAGGGCGCTTCGGACGCCGATATCAAAAAGGCATACCGCAAGCTCGCAAAGCAGTACCACCCCGATCTGAACCCCGACAACCCCGAGGCGGAGGAGAAGTTCAAGGAAATAAACGAGGCGAACCAGGTCCTTTCCGACCCGGATAAGCGCGCGAAATACGACCAGTTCGGTCACGCGGGAGTGGATCCGTCTTACGGCGGCGGAGGCTTCACGGGCGGCTTTACGGGCGGCTTTGAGGGAGTAGACCTCGGCGATATCTTCGCGGATATCTTCGGCGGCGGTTTCGGCGGAGGCTTCGGCAGTTCGAGGAACTCGGGTTCCGCAAACGCACCGCGCCGCGGCTCTGATATCTCCGCGACACTGGACATCGCGTTTATGGACGCGTGCAAGGGAATTTCCAAAGACATCACGGTGAACGTCGTAGATGAATGCCCGGAGTGCAGCGGTTCGGGAGCAAAGCCCGGTACTTCCCCGAAAACCTGCCCCGACTGTAACGGCAGGGGCGTGGTTACAGTTTCGCAGCGGAGTATGTTTGGCATGATGCAGACGCAGAAGCCCTGCTCGAAGTGCGGCGGCAGAGGAAAGATCGTGGAATCCCCGTGCGGCAAGTGCAGCGGCTCGGGTCGCGTGAATGTCAAGAAAACGGTGTCCGTTAAGGTTCCCGCGGGAATCGACAACGGCGTTACGCTCAACGTTCGCGGTCAGGGAAACATAGGCTCCAACGGCGGCGCGCGCGGCGATCTTAAGGTGCGCGTTTCGGTGCGGCGCGATCCCGTTTTCGAGCGCGAGGATTACAACATCTGGATAGACTTCCCGATTACTTATTCCCAGGCGGTTTTAGGCTCGGAGATCGAGGTTCCCACGATAGACGGAATGGTAAGCTACAAAGTCCCTGCCGGCACTCAGCCGGGAACGGTGTTCCGACTTAAAGGAAAGGGCGTTCAGAAGCTCCAGCGCGCCGAGGGCGACCGCGGCGACCAGATGGTGAGAATAAACGTCGAGGTTCCCAAAAAGCTCTCCAAAAAGCAGGAGGACGCGCTCAAGGCCTTCGAGAGCACTCTCGAGGCGGAAAACTACGAGAAGCGGCAGTCGTTCTTTGATAAGATCAAAGACCTGTTCAGTTAGCAGGCGCATTAATCCTCTGATTCAGCCGGAGCTGAGAAGTACGTTTTGGAAAGGAACCGATTTCGTTGAGTGAGAAAATTTACACCATCGAGGAGATCAGGGATCTTGTTTCCCCGATAGCGGCGCGCTACGGCGTGGAGCGCGTCTATCTGTTCGGCTCGTATGCCAGAGGCGAGGCACACGCTTTAAGCGACATCGACCTGCGCGTCGACAAGGGCAAGCTGCGCGGTCTGTTCGCGCTGAGCGGTATGAGGCTGGAGATCTGCGGCGCGCTAGATAGGGAAGTGGATCTGCTGACGACAAACAGCCTTGACGAGGGATTCCTCGGCAGAATACACGGCGATGAGGTGATGATCTATGAACGAACGGGATATTGAAATTTTGAAGAGTATTCTGAATTACTGCGAACAGATAGACGAAGCCAACCGTCAATTCGGCGCGGATAAAGAATGCTTTGAGAATAATACGGTTTACCGCAACGCCGCGGCAATGTGCGTTCTTCAGATCGGAGAGCTTGCAAAGCGCCTGTCCGAGGGGTATAAACAGTATACGAGCGATTCGGTTCCGTGGCATCAGATACAGGGGGCTTCGCAATGTTGTCGCTCATGAATACGGCAGCATTGATTCCGAGTCGCTTTGGGAAACTGTTACGGAGGATATTCCGCAGCTTTATGAATTTTGCAAAGAGCAAATCCTTCAAATTCCCCCAAAATCCTAAGAAAATTGTTCGAAAATGCAGGATTTGTCCACGGGAAATTCATTTTATTGTATAATTCCACGAAAAAAGGGAAGAAAACGGGCGATTTTTTGTATAGTAATACGATAGACAAAACGGAAAAAATCGTCTATAATAGTAACTGTAAGCAACGACGGCGTTGTGGGTAAGGGAATACTGCACCCATAGCGCCGCTTTTATTTTATAAGAACAATTGGAGGATTGGGACAATGGAAGAGAAATTCAACGTGGTGGACAGCTTCGGCGTGGACGTTTTCAATGAGGAAACGATGAAGCAGAGGCTGCCGAAGAACGTGTTCAAGGCTCTCAAAAAGACGATGACCGAGGGCAAGGAGCTGGACAGCTCGATAGCGGACGTAGTGGCGTCGGCAATGAAGGATTGGGCGATCGAAAAGGGCGCAACGCATTACACTCACTGGTTCCAGCCGATGACGGGTATCACCGCCGAGAAGCACGACAGCTTTATCTCGCCGATGGGCGACGGCACGGTCATTATGGAATTCTCGGGCAAGGAGCTTATCAAGGGGGAACCCGACGCGTCCAGCTTCCCGTCGGGCGGCATCAGAGCGACGTTTGAGGCTCGCGGCTATACCGCCTGGGATCCTACCTCCTACGCGTTTGTAAAGGGCGGCTCGCTGTATGTTCCCACCGCATTTTATTCCTACTCTGGAGAGGCGTTGGATAAGAAGACCCCGCTGCTGCGTTCGATGGACGTGGTAAGCGACGCGGCGCTGAGAATTCTCAAGCTGTTCGGCAACGAAACTACCAAGCGTGTAGTAGCCACCGTCGGCGCAGAGCAGGAGTATTTCCTCGTAAATAAAGAGACCTACGATCTGAGAAAGGACCTCATCTTCACGGGACGCACGCTGTTCGGCGCACCTGCTCCCAAGGGACAGGAACTTGAGGATCACTATTTCGGAACGATAAAAGAGCGCGTCGCGAATTATATGAAGGATCTCGACGAGCATCTGTGGAGGCTGGGCATTACCTCTAAAACCAAGCACAACGAGGTCGCTCCCTCGCAGCATGAGAACGCGCCGATCTTCGCTCCCGCGAACCTCGCCACCGACCAGAACCAGCTTACTATGGAGCTGATGAAGAAGATAGCTCTCGACCACGGACTGGTGTGCCTGCTGCACGAGAAGCCGTTCGCGGGAGTGAACGGTTCGGGTAAGCACGACAACTGGAGCCTTTCCACCGACGACGGTCAGAACCTGCTCGACCCGGGACGTTCGCCTATGCAGAACGCTCAGTTCCTCACATTCCTTACGGCGATAATCAAGGCAGTCGACGAATACTCCGATCTTCTGAGACTGTCGGTCGCTTCCCCCGGAAACGACCACCGTCTGGGAGCCAACGAAGCGCCGCCCGCTATCATCTCGATATTCCTCGGAGAAGAGCTTCAGGCGGTAGTTGACGCGCTTGTCGAGGGCAAGGAATACACCTCCGAGGGACGGCAGATGTTCCATGTGGGCGTTACCTCGCTGCCTGAGTTCCCGAAGGATTCCACCGACAGAAACCGTACCTCGCCGTTCGCGTTTACGGGTAACAAGTTCGAGTTCAGAATGGTAGGCTCCAATCTCAACATCGCGGGTCCCAACACCATTCTAAACACCATTGTTGCGAATTCCCTCACCGAATTCGCGGAGGAACTGGAGGGCGCTTCCGACTTCAACGCTGCGCTCCACGACCTCTTAGTCCGCACCATAAAAGAGCACAAGCGCGTTATCTTCAACGGCAACGGCTATTCCGACGAATGGACTCGCGAAGCGGAATCCCGCGGACTTCCCAACTACAAGTCCACCGTTGACGTTTTGCCGACGCTCACCACCGAGAAGAACATCGCGCTGTTCAGGAAATTCGGCGTTTACAGCGAGATAGAGCTGCACGCGCGTCAGGAAATTCTTCTCGAGAACTATTCCAAGACCATAAACATCGAGGCGCTCACCGCAGCCGACATGGCAAAGACCGAGATACTCCCCGCGGTGATGAAGTTCGCGAAGGACGTCTGCGACATCGCCGCTTCTAAGAAGGCGCTCGGCATTGATCCCACAGTCGAGACCGCGCTCGCAGGCAAGGTGAACTCCCTCACCGTCGCTCTCAGCGACAAGGCGAACGCGCTTTCCGACGCTATCGTCAAGGCGCAGGGCATCGACGACATTCTTGCTCAGGCGCGCTGCTACCACGACGAGGTCTTCGCGAATATGCAGTCCCTGCGCGCCGTTGCCGACGAGCTTGAGACCATCGTCGGCGAGGAGTACTGGCCGTACCCCACCTACGACGAGCTGCTCTTTAATGTATAATGTATAATTGATAATGGACAATTAAGGTATCCGCTTCGCGGATGTTATTTAAATTACGTTCCGCGCAGCGGAACACAATTTACTGTCAACTTTCAACTGAAAAAACGCTCCTTCGAATTCCGAAGGAGCGTTTTTTCGGGGAATGTTTGTTGCTGTTTTGGGGGTGTGTTGCTTGGTTTTGTGGGGAACTTTGTGTTGCTCTTGTGGTTGTGTGAAATGGTAACAGAATTTTGTTCCCGTCAAACCGGACGTTGACGCGGTTTGCGGGGGTGAACACCCTTC
>JAFLUD010000118.1:3462-4664 GCA_022508965.1 Oscillospiraceae bacterium | reverse complement strand
GCAGGTGCCGAGTACTTACACCACCCTCACCGACGAGGATCAGCTCAAGAAAATGGGCTTGATGCTTGAGGCGATGGAGGACAACGACGACGTTCAGAACGTATGGCACAACTGGGATGCTCCTGCCGACGAAGAAGAGTAAGGGCAGGCTGTCGATAGACCTCATCTGCGTCGTCACCGCGCCTCGGCAGCCATTTGGCTAGCCTTCGGTGCGCTTCAGGGCGGTTGCTTGCAAACGCTCGTGCAGCTGAAGGCTTCTCAACAGCCTTGACGAAAGTTTAATAAATTTAAAGGGGGAATTAATTCCCCCTTTTGATTATATAGTCTTGATATCGCTTATCTCCGCGTCAACGAAATCCCCGAATTCCACGCCGCTTCGCATTACGATATTCTTGACCGTAACGCGCACCTTAACGAACGTCCCGTCCTTTGGCAGGCAGGAGATATCCGCCGAAGCGCTCTCGGTGTTGCCGAGGTAAACGGTGCCGTATTCGTTCGCCCAGACCATTCCGAAGTTCGCGTTGGTGCTGAAGTCGTGGTAAAATCCCGCGTCCTTGTCAAAATTGTAGCTCATCACCGGAAGCGTGCAGCCGTTGCCCGGAACGAAGATTATATCCCCCGCGGATATCCCGTAAACGTCCTCGGTCACCGCGCAGGCGTAGCCCTCGAGAGTCAGCTCTCCGTCAAACTCGCATTCTCCGCCCGCAAATAGGATCTTGGGGAATCCCAGCTCCGCTGCTGTTTTTTGAGTTCCGTCGGGCATAAAATAAACGTCCGACTTTTTCTGGAAATTTGTGTGCGCCGATTTAAGCGTAAGCCCGCAGAACGTTTCGCCGACGTTCACGCGCTTGTAGTTCTGGAGCTTCTCATCCGAAATTCCCGAAAAGCTCATTTCCGTTTCGTCGTAGGAATCGGCGTTGTCGCGGTCATTAAAGCAGATACCCGATGGCTCGCTGAGATAGATGAAGCCCTCGCAGTTGACCGCGAGGCAGTCCTCGGAAAACAGCTCCGCGCCGCCGGAACTCCAGTCCTCGGTGATGACGCTTTCTATCTCGTCGGTGTAGATAACGTCGTCGCAAAGCCCGTAAATGGCGGTGGGTTCGCCGTTGCGTTCGGTATTTGAGGCGGAATTCTCCGAGCTGTCGGAACTGCCGCCAAGCTCGCAGCCCGTCAGCGCGACTGCCGTCAAAACCGCGAAAAGC
>JAFLUD010000118.1:0-3362 GCA_022508965.1 Oscillospiraceae bacterium | reverse complement strand
GCCCGTCAGCGCGACTGCCGTCAAAACCGCGAAAAGCGCACAAATTTTCTTCATATAATTCTCCTTAAAGAACGGTAATTTTAGTAATATCGCCTCTTACATTGGTAAGCCAGTCGACAGAGCTGCTCAATCTGATATTATCCATGGTGATTCTTGCTTTTACATAGCTTCCGTCACGCGGAACACCGCTTAAATCGACGGTTGTGGAGTTAACATCCCCCAAACGGAAATAATTGTAGCCGTATTCATGAGCGAAATAGATATCGTTGTCGGAGCTTACTTGTCCATAAGAATGGAAGAAGCCGTCCTTGGGGTTGAATTCATAGTAAACCACCGGGAAATTTACCGGACAATCGGAGGGAATGAATTTTATCTCGCCCGCGCCGATGCCGTACTCGTCCTCGACCTGTATCGCGATGTAGCCCGTAAGCGTCGCCGTCTCCTCAAGCTCTATCGAGCCGCCCGCAAAGTATATCCCGGGAATTCCCATATCCTTGCCCAACACCGCTGAGCCGTCGTCGTTTATTGCCATTCCCGCGGCCGCAAGATTGTTGTTGAACGAGCTGGACGCCGATTTAACAGTAAAACCGGCGATCTTGCTTCCCTCTTTAACGCGGATAAAGTCGCTCTTTTTCTGTTCGGGGTAGTCTGTGAAGACTTTGTTTTCGCTGTCAAAGACTCTCGCGTTGTCAAGGCTGGTTCGGCAGGTTGCGTGCGGCACGGCAACGAACGCTATCTTTGCCTCGGCGCGCCCGAAATTGTTTTCGTTGATCTCCGACGGGGAGACCTTGTTATATTCTCCGTCAAAAGCCTCGATAATATCCTCCTCGGCGATAGCTTTTCCGTCAAGCCCTACTAAGAACGTGAACTGCTTTGGAGCTTCCGGCTCGCTGTCGCTCGGTGTGCTGTCGGAGCTTTCGGTCGTGGTGGAACTCTCCGTTGTCGTGGAACTATCCGAGCTGCTGTTGTTTGCGGTGGAATCGCCCGAGCTGTCCGGCTCCTTGACATCGCACCCGCAGAGCGCTGCCGCCAGAATAACGCTGAGAATTACGGTAAAACGCTTTTTCATATAAAAAATCCTCCTTAAAGAATTGTTAGATCAGTAAGAGTAGCCGATATACGGTCGCCCAGCTCCCAGTTGCCTGTCATACTGAGGTTTTCAATTGTGATTTTAACCTTTGCGCAGCTTCCGTCTTTCGGAACTCCGCTTAGATCAACGGTAGTGTCCTTTACAAGACCTAAACGGAATTGACCGTATTCGTTGGTGTAGTAGATACCGCTCATCATGTAAATTTGTCCGGCGGTGTGATAGAAGTTTGTGTAATCATACTCCATAGCGACCACAGGCAGGTCGACCTCGCAGTCGGAGGGAATAAACCTGATCTCGCCTGCCAACGTGCCGTATTCGTCCTCGGGCTGGATCATGATATAACCCGTAAGCTCGACTGTTCCTTCCAGTTCAATATAGCCGCCGAAAAAATACTGCGATAAGAACGTGGATTCCGCGGTTTTTACGGTAAGACCGCAAATCTTATCGCCCTCATTTACAAGTATAAAGTCCGATTTCTGCTGCTCGGGAACGTCTTTAAAGGAAATATTTTCGCTGTCAAAAACATCGGGATCATCGGCGCTTGTGCGGCAGACCTTAGACGGCATAGAAACGTACATTCCCTTGACATTAACAGAGTTCCAATCATCGGCATTTATCTCCGATAAGGATACTGTTTCCCCCCATACGTCGAGGATTTCAAGATAATTCTCCTCGGGAACCGCCTTTCCGTCGGGTCCCACAAGCACGAGCGGCTTGCCGGATCCGGCTTCCTGTCCGCTGTTCTCGGCGGAGCTGTCGGAGCTTTCGGCCGTGGTGGAACTATCCGAGCTGCTGTTGTTTACAGTGGAATCGCCCGAGCTGTCCGGCTCCTTAACATCGCACCCGCAAAGGGAAATTGCCGTTAAAATGCTGAGAATAATGGTGAAACGCTTTTTCATAAAAGTAGACCTCATTTCTGTAGTAATAAATTGCTGCAATTAGATTCTAACATATTCTCAATAATTATTCAATATTTATGACAAAACTGTAATCAATTGTTACCAAATTGTAACTATTTTCCCAATAAAAAATGTTGCACAAAAAATTTATGAATAATTTGTGAAAAAAGTTACTTTACAAATGTTTAAATATAACTTAAAATATATATTGAGGGGATAATTCTACAAGGCGGGAAATCCCCGCGGCTGAAAGGGAATTCACTTAATTATGATTAAGAAATCAGTTACCATGAGCGACATCGCCAAGGCAATGAACGTCAGCACCGTGACCGTTTCGAAGGCGCTGGGCGATCGCGACGGAGTGTCCGAAAACCTGCGCGAGCGGATAAAGCAGAAAGCAGCCGAAATGGGTTACAGAATGCACACCGGCGCGCACGCTATGAAGGACGGACTTACATATAATATAGGAATTATTGTAGCAAAGCATTTTATCAGCGAGCCGTCGGCGTTTTACTGGATAATGTATAAGCATCTGGTGGAGCTTCTCCAGCGGCATAATTATTACGGAATGCTGGAGGTAGTGGAGGACGGGACCAACGGCTCCTGTGAGATACCAAATTCCATACGCGATAAAAAGGTAGACGGGCTGATCCTTCTGGGACAGTTTTCCGACGATTATATCGACAAGCTGATGGCGTTTTTTATTCCCACGGTATTCCTGGATTGCTACGGGACCCGCGAGGACGCCGAGACGGTGCTGTTCGACAGTTATCACGGCGCGTATACGATAACCTCCCACCTCATCGCAAACGGTCACCGCAAAATAGCTTTTGTGGGGAATATCAACAGCATCTCGAGCATTCAGGATCGCTATCTCGGATATTGCAAGGCATTGCTTGAGAACCGCATCGCGCTGCGGCAGGATTGGGTGATAAGCGACCGCGACCGCGACGGCGAGATATACAAGACTTTCGAGCTTCCCGCAGAAATGCCCACGGCGTTTATGTGCAGCTGCGACGAGGTGGCGTTCAAGCTGGTGAATCAGCTGACGGCGGGCGGATATAAGATCCCCGACGACTTTTCGGTTGCGGGCTACGATAATCACACCTACTCGACCATGTGTCAGCCGCACCTCACCACGATTGACGTAAACAGCCAGTCGATGGCAAGCGAGGCGGTGGATATAATCCTCCACAAGATCCGCGACGGAAGCTATAAGCGCGGAAGAACGCTGGTTGCCGGCAAGCTCATTCGCCGCGACAGCGTAAAGAATTTGTATTCATAAGTTAAGCCATAGCATTTTTGTTTGAATTCAAGGGTGCTATGGCGTTTCTGTTGACAAATCGGCTGGGATTTGATATAATTGTTCCTGA
>JAFLUD010000117.1 GCA_022508965.1 Oscillospiraceae bacterium | reverse complement strand
GCCCGCTCACCGCGACGGCGATCGCGGAGTATTTCATGAACCAGGGCAAGGACGTGCTGCTGATGATGGATTCGCTTACGCGATACGCTATGGCGCTTCGCGAGGTGGGACTTTCAACAGGCGAGCCGCCGATCGCCAGAGGCTATACGCCGTCAATTTACAGCGCAATGCCCAAGCTGTTGGAGCGCGCGGGGAACTTCCCCAAGGGTTCTATAACAGGAATCTACACAGTCCTGGTGGAGGGCGACGACACCAACGAGCCGATCGCGGATACCGTCCGCGGAATAATCGACGGACATATCATTCTGTCGCGTAAGATCGCGGCGCAGAACCATTATCCCGCGATAGATATACTGTCGAGCGTTTCGCGTCTGATGACCGAGATCGCCGCTCCCGAACACAAGGAGGCGGCGGGGCAGCTGCGAAATCTGCTTTCGCTGTATAACTCGAACTTTGATCTGATCTCCATAGGAGCCTACAAGAACGGCACAAATCCCGCGCTTGATGAGGCGATAAACAAGATAGACGCGATAAACAACTTCCTTATGCAGTCGGTGGATGAAAGCGTGAGCTTCCACGAAACGGTTCTCCGCCTGATGGACGCTGTAAGCGACAAGAAACAAGGGTAATGAAGCAAGGTGATTTCCAATGAAGAAGTTCCGGTTTTCTTTGCAAAAGCTGAAGGACTTCCGCGAGCAGGAGCTTGACAGACAGAAAAACGCACTGTCTATGCTTCAGATGGATCTGAGACGTCTGGAGGAGGCTCGCGAGCTTTTGATAGAAAAGGTCGCCGAGCAGAGCGAGCAGCTCGAACGCGTTTGTATGCTGGGCTCTACCGCGAGCGACATCGCGATGAGGAAGCGCTATATCGTGACGCTTCAGCAGGAGATCCACATAAAGGAGCAGCTTGCCGCCGAAAAGCAGCAGGAGATCGAGGCTCAGCTTCAGGTGGTCGTGGAGGCGACAAAGGACGTCCGCACGCTTGAGAAGCTGGAGGAAAAACAGCTTGAGGAATACAACGCTCAGGCGGGTAAAGAAAACGAGCAGTTCATCGAGGAGTTCGTAAGCGGACAGACGGTGAGAGCTTCCATCTCGGCGCAGCAATAACTTAAGAATCAACGGCGAAATGCCTTGATATAAAAATTCCCCCAAAAAAGGCGGTGATATCGCGAAAATATTCCACAACGTTCTATTCTACATCACAGCAAGGAGGTTCTCAAAATGAAAGAAAACATCTTCACACGAAACCCGGGCGGAAAAATCGCGGCGCTGCTTGTCTGCGCGGCAATGTACGGAATTACTTACATCATTTGTGAGGAATTCTTATTCAACGTATATGTGTTTGAGTGGATGGCGCACAACAACTACGTCTACACCTGGATATTCCCGCTCTTAATGATAATCCTTGACAAGACCCCCGTCGCGTACTGCGCGAGCGCCGGAAATCTCATCGGAATGTTTGTCGGACAGTATCTAGGCGACTTCATTCAACTCCAAAGAATGAAGCAGATAACTCCGGGGCTGGAGGAGACGAATCCGGGACTTTACTGGTCGCTGAATACGCATTACGGCGTGTTTATCTGGGGAATCACGTTTCTTATCTGCATAGGGATAGGTATTGCGGTCACGGTTATTATGAACGTAAAGCGCAAAAGGCGCGGTTTAAACGAGTTATCAACGGCTTAATGCCTTGATATATATTGACAATTTAATAAGGAGGTGAAACAATGACAGTTCCCATGTACTCAAGCAATCTCCGTGCTGATTTTATGGTCAGCGACGCGGCGATGCCGCAGAGAATTGCCGAGGCGGTGCAGGCAGACGGTGAACAGGCAACTCAGTTCGCAAAGGTCTTGAACGACATTAGCAGCGACAAGCCGGTCATTGCCGAATCGGAAACGATGACGCAGGTCGACAAATCGATGCTTCTCCCCGACGACCCCAGAGAGCTTGCAAAGAAGATCCTTAAGGGCGAGCTTGACGTCAAGGACATCCCAGCGGACAAGATCATTCCCGTTCTGAAGGAGCTTGTAGTTCTTCAAAAGCTCGAGAGCTTTGACGAGGACGAGGAGGAGGATTCCGACAAGTCGGAGGACGTTTTTTCGTTCAACCCCGCGCAGGCGGCTGTACTTGAGCAGAGCTTTTCGGCTTCGCTTCAGGAGCAGATCATGATGCTGCTTTACCGCTTCATCGAGAGCCACAACGAGCGCGAGAACGAGGACAAGGTCACCATTCTCGATGGCATCAGCGAGGCGCTTCCCGAGTACCCCGAGCTTGCTCAGACGCTTTCGTTCCCGATCGAGGCGGAACAGGAGGAGATCCCCGATTCCTTGTTAGCTCAGATCATCGAGAACCACGTTGAGGCAGTTCAGGAGGAAGAGGTCAGAGCAAACGTTGACACGTTCGTAAAGAGCGAAGAGCTTCCGAAGACCGAGGATTCCGACGCAAAAGAGGTTTCCGAGGAATTTAGCGGGCTCGAGCTTATCAAGGACGCGGCGGCAAACGGCGAGATCGAAAAGCCCGTTGTCAAGACATCGGCGGCTCCCAAGGCGGAAACAAAAACTGCCGAGGAGGAGAACGTTCCCAAGGCGTCAGACGAGCGCGCAGACCGCGCAAAGGCTATCAGCGAAGAGCTGGAAATGCTCCGCAACGCCAAGCAAGGCAAATCCGCGAAGGCTTCGGGAAACACCGAAGAGCCCGCAAAGCCCGTTCAGACGTCAAGACCTCTCGACGCAGACGCTCCGATAGTTATTTCGGGCAAGGACGGCAAGGAAATTCAGGTTCGTCCGAGCGAAGTCGTAGCGCAGGCCACAAAGCTGGTCGAGCAGGCTATCTCCGAGAACAAGGAGCAGACCGAATACAGCCTTACGCTTAACCCCGAAGAGCTTGGCAAGATCACAGTAAAGCTCACCAAGGCGGCAGACGGCGCTATCTCGGTTACCATCGCGGCGGAGAGTGCGAGAACACAGCGAATCCTCGAGCAGAACAGCGAGCTTATGCAGAGCAATCTCAAGAGCAACGGCGTTCAGCTGGAGAGCTGGCAGACCGTAAACGAAAGTCAGCAGGAGACCCTCGCTCAGGACTACAACGGCAGCAGCAAGAATCCCTACTACCGTGAGGAAAGCTCCAATGAGGAGGAAGATCCCGACGCAAAGTCGTTTGCGGAGATCATAGCGGCAATGTAAATTTTTTCAGAAAAGGAGGAGTAAAAAATGGCAGATCCCTATACCGGCGCAATGTCATCGGCGGAGCAAATTCGTGCGAATTACGAGATGTACAAGGATAAGTTCGTAAACAAGGACAAGGACCTCATCAACCAGGAGACCTTCTTAAACCTGCTTGTTGCGGAAATGGCGAACCAGGATCCTCTGGAGCCTACTTCCAACACCGAGTTCATCTCTCAGCTCGCGACCTTCTCTCAGATGCAGTATATGCAGCAGAGCAGCACCTACTCGATGGCGACCTACGCGTCTTCTCTGGTAGGAAAGATAGCGACGGGTACAAAGATGGACGGCACCGACCTTGTTATGAAGACCGGCGTGGTTCAGAGAGTTACCAAGAGCGGCGACACCTACTGGGTAACCATCGACGGCGTTGATTTTGACATTTCCAAGATCACTTCCGTTCAGGACAACAACAGTTCCGCAGGATCCGGATTCCAGTCAAGCTCGCTTGGCGACAGCATCGCGAGAGCGGCTATGATGATCGGTATGTTCGCGACGGTCAAGACCCCGACCGGCAATGTTGAGGGCTTCATCGACGCTATAAGCGTTAAGGACGGCAAGATCCAGCTGCTTATCAACGGCAGAAACTACGCGCTTGAGGACGTTACCGAGGTTACTTACGCGACTATCATTTATCCCGACGACACCGAGGGTGAGGACGGAGAGAACAGCGACGCGGTTGACGGAGTTGACGGTGATACGGTTGATGGAGTTGACGGCGACAAAGGCACGGGCGACGAGCTGACCGACGGCACTGGGCCCGATGAAGGCAGCGACGATGTTCCCGATTTAGAGGAGGAATAAGCAAGGAGGCTGAACAATGCTGATTAGCGAGTATTTGGCGCTTCGCAATCAAATCAGCGTTACCACAGGCGCGGCGAGCGTCAACGCACCGGGCGTTCCCCAAAACGTATCGGCTGAAAGCACCGAGAGCTTCGCTTCGGCGCTGCAGCAGAAGATCCAGGAGAAGCAGGGCGTTGAATTCACTAAGCACGCGATGCAGAGATTATCCGAGCGAAGTATCGACATCACCGAGGGTGATACTCTCGACAGGCTCAATAAGGGCGTTGAGATAGCTGCGGATAAGGGAAGCAGCGAGACGCTGGTCCTTGTGGGTCAGAACGCGTTTGTTGTAAGCGTTAAGAACAACAAGGTCATCACGACCATTCCCCAAGAGGAATTAAAAGGCAATATCTTCACCAACATAGATTCTACCGTGATAATATGAACGGACCTTCGGGAATTCATAGGGAAGCCTGCGAATGAGGCTTTCCGCACGGAGAATGACAATCAATTTTGGAGGTCAAATTAATGGTTAAATCACTTTATACCGGCGTATCGGGTCTTAAGACCCACCAGCAGAGAATGGACGTTATCGGTAACAATATCGCTAACGTCAACACCATCGGTAACAAGGCCGATGTAGTTACCTTCAAGGACGT
>JAFLUD010000116.1 GCA_022508965.1 Oscillospiraceae bacterium | reverse complement strand
TAAATTAGTTGTGGGGGCGCTGCCCCCACACCCCCGCCAAAGGGACCAGTCCCTTTGGAATCCCAATTTATTAAGTTAAATTCTGCAAAATATTAAAGGGAGCACAACGCTCCCTTTTTCAGACTGTCGAGAAGCCCTCAGATGCTAGGAAGCCGCGGCGCGGCTAGCCTTTGTGGCTGCCGCGTTGCGGCTGACAACGCAGATGAGGGCTTATCGGCAGTCTGTTTATTCCATTAATGACAATTCCTCTGTATCCAGATAATCCTCGATATATTGCTTTTTGAGTAGTTGTCTGGGAATATAATCGTTGAATTTACCGACGATCTCGCAGTTGTCGGGTATTCTGAACGAATACTTGTCCGCACCCTTTTGCTTTATTTCGTCCAGCGCGGAGATAAGCGTTTCCATACCGAGATCGGTCTTTACCTCAATGCACACGGGAATATACCGCTGCAGCCACACGTCCGCCGAAAATCCCCTCTCGCGAAGCGCGTACATCAGCGCCATCGTACCGCGCGTTCCCAAAAACGGGAACACCGCGAAAGCGTTCCGGCTGAGCGGCAGTATGATGTGCTCCGATTGAATCTCCGCGCCCATAGCGGCGTTTCGGCAAAGCGTGCGAATATACGCCAGCCGCCTTTTCGCGGAATCGTCCAAAAACGCGTATTCCTCGTCGCTTCTGAGAACCTCAAGCATCTTCTTCATAACGCGCGTGTGAACGTACTCGTTGCCCGTGTCCGTCCACATATTTGCGGAGATACCTTCGATCTTCTTGACGTAGATCGTGAGGGATTTTTTATCAAGCTCGGTGACCTCCCACGCCTGCCCCGCCAGCGCGAACTGCGACCTCGGCGGAAACGGGTTCTGCACCGTGCCGATTATCTCCGCGGAAGCGCCGCTTTGGGTATTGCACCGCACGACGTATTCCACGGGAACGGAAAACACCGCCAGAAAATCGTAATTGTTGACAGTCCCCTCGCCCTTTTCTCCGACCATCAAGCCGTCCTCGCCGCGCTCGAGCTGACCGTTCTCCAATAAATGCCGAAGCAGAAGCTGATAATCCTCCTTGGAAATATCCCCGAAAACCGAAAGCGTCAGTATCTGCCGCGCCAAGTCCTGCGGAGTAACCGAGCCGCTCGCCGCCATTACCGACATAGTCTGGTGATACAGCAGACTGTACGGCAGCTTGGGAAGATACATCGGCTCGACCCACTTTTCGCGAGTGTAGAGCAGTATCATCGCCGTACACATCACAAGATCCCAGTTTATTTCTTTGTAGAAATCGTTTGGAGGAAGGCTCATGTCCCAGCGGAACGCAAAGCGCATTTCTCCGATGTCGTTTTTGCGTCTGCCCGTTCTCCCCAGCCGCTGAACCAGCCCCGAGACCGTCAGCGGACAGCCCGTCTGGACAATGCGTTCCAAGTGACCCAGATCAATGCCGAGTTCCAGCGTGACCGTAGCCCCCGTGCAGACGGGAAGCTCGCCCGATTTCATTCGCTGCTCGGCAAACTCGCGCAGCGCGGGGGAAATATTCGCGTGATGCACCAGATAGCAGTCGTTGCCGCGGTGTTTTTCCGAGAGCCGCTTGAGGTGCGCGATATTCTCCTCCACCTCGCCTTTGCTGTTTGAGAACAGTATGCACCGCTTGCCGTGGGTGGATTCGTAAAGATATTCGTAGTAGTTCTCCAAAAGCGCCTTGCTGTCTTTTTGGGGGATCTTCTCCGCAATAGGGAAAAACCGCACCGACAGCCGCACCGTGCGCCCCTTTTCTTCGGTTTTGGGAGTAATACATGGAACATTGGTTCCCATAGAAAGCCACCGCTGGGGGGCGTCGCCGTTTAATGTAGCCGACAGCCCCACTCTGCGCGGAACAAACCCGATTATCCTCTGAAGCCGCTCCAGCACCGACAAAAGCTGCAAGCCGCGGTCGTTATCCATAAAATAATGTACCTCGTCGATAACGATAAACCGCAGATCGGAAAACAGCTTGTACACCCCCGAGCTGTTGCGGATAAGCAGGCTCTCCAAGCTCTCGGGAGTGGTCTGCATAACGCCGCGCGGGTTTTGAAGCAGGCGTTTTTTCTTCGCGGGAGAAGCGTCGCCGTGCCACTTTGTAACGGGGATATCCGCCTCCTCAAGCAGCTCCTCCAGCCGCTCGAACTGATCGTTTATCAGCGCCTTCAGCGGCGATATGTACAGCGCTCCCACGCTTCCCGAGGGATTCTCCCAAAGCTGCGTCAGAATAGGCAAAAACGCCGCTTCGGTCTTGCCGCTCGCCGTGCCGGAGGTCAGCAGAAGATTGTCCTCTGTGTCGAAGATGACTTCAGCCGCCGCAACCTGAATATCGCGCAGCTCTTCCCATTTATTTCGGTAGATGTAATCCTGAATAAACGGCGCGAGCCTGTAAAACACATTATCACTCATGGCAAGTCCGGAAACTCCTCTCAAAAACGGCTCCCCCACCGGTGCGGAGAAGCCGCTGCTTAATTTTTATTATCTGCAATTGCAGTTGTCGTCACGGTGCGGTCTGCCGCCGGGACGCCTGCCGTCGGGACGGCGGTCGGGTTGACGGTCGGGTCGATGATCGGGACGATGGTCGGGTCGGCGATCGGGGCGACGGTTATGTCGCCTTCCAAATCCGAAAAAGAACATATTTTCAGCTCCTTTCTTTTAAGGTGGGGAATTTCCCCTCGCCGCATTATATGCTCTTTATGTAAATTCTGCTATCCTCACCGTAAATATCAACGCGGTTTTCTTTGTATTGGAAACCGTATTTTTCATATAAGCCCGTGTGATCGGTACAGACATAGATATTCTTGACGTTATGCTCCCGCGCAAGCTCCTCGCAACGCTCGATAAGCCGCCCCGCATATCTGTGACCGCGATATTCGGGAGCAGTGAACACAAAGCCGATCCACGGGTACAGCGCCTCGTCGTCAACGCAATCCCGCTGCGCGAACGTCAGATACGAGACCGCTCTGTCGCCGTCGGTAAGCAAGAGCAAAACACCGTCGCCGAGCTTTTCAAAGAACGTTCCGTCCTCCAGAGATCCCGCAAGCACGGAAGCCGCGCCCCAATCGCTTTTTTTGATCTCGGAAAGCCAGTGCTCACGGTCGCCGCTTTCAAAATAACTTATGATCTCCATTTATTCACCTGTCACAGCTCAAAATCCTCAAAGCCGTCCGCCTTATCCTCGCCCTCGCCCTCCGAGAATTTGAACTCCCCCGCGCCCATAAGCTCGGGAAGCGTCTTTTCGGGATTCTGATAAGCGATATTCAAAAGCTCGATAAAGTCCCGTATCATCTCGCGCGGAGTGACGTTTGAGGAAGCTCCCACGCGTTCAAACTCCGCCTTGACAAAGAAGATCCTGTCCTCCAGCGTGATCTTAGGCTCATAGCCGTACAGCCCCGCGTGTATCTCCGCCAGCTTTTCGGTAAGCACCGTAAGTTCCTCATAAGTAAGAGGATTCAAGCGGATTATGGGAGCCAGCATATCATGCGTTTCGTCGGTTGCGAAGCGCCCGCGTTCCAGCCTGCTGCGGAGAGCCTCATAGCTGAAAACTCCGCGCCGCGCATCCTCAATGCACTGAGGAGTGCCGCCCATGATTATCCCGAGATGCTGCGCCTTCCCCTGCATAACGTCGTTGTACATCATGAGAATTTTCTCGTAGTTGTTCTGCCGCGTAACGGAGTTGGATATCTTCATGATGTTGACCAGCTCGTCGATCATCACCACCATGCCCTTGTACCCCGCATCCACCAGAAAAGCGGTCATCAGCTTAATATAATCGTACCAGTTGTCGTCGGAAATTATGACGTTTACCGGAAGCGCCTGCTTTGCTTCGGTTTTGGTGGAGAACTCTCCGCGCAGCCAGCGCACGGCGTTGCTCTGAAGCTCGTCGTTTCCGTCGCGGAAGCCGCGGTAATACGCGTTTATCACCGCCGCGAAATCAAACCCGTGAACCATATCCTCGAGGTTATTTATACGGGAATAGATGCGCTTTTCCACCTCAACGTCGAAGAACGTGCTTTCGGGGGACACCCCGCTCTCGATAACCTCCGCCCGAACGCCGTTTATCCACTTTTCCAGTATCAGAGAAAGCGCGCCGCCGTCGGGCTTTGCCTTTACGGAAAGCGACCGCATAAGCTCGCGGTAGGTAGCCAGTCCCTGCCCCTTTGTTCCCATCAGTTTGCGTTCCGGCGAAAGATCGGCGTCCGCCGCCGCGAAGCCTCTGTCCATGACGTGCTGGCGCATGGTTTGCAGCAAAAAGCTCTTGCCGCTGCCGAATTTCCCGACGATAAAGCGGAAGAACGCTCCGCCATCCTCGGCGATAGACACATCGTGCAGCAGAGCGTTTATCTCATCGGTGCGCCCCACCGCAATATATCCCAGACCCACGCGCGGCACTACGCCGCCCTTCAAGGCGTTTATGATCCCCGAGGCTATTCTTTTCGGAACCTGCATACTACCACCTCAATTTTGTAAAATGCATACAATTTAATTATATCATAAATAATGAGAATTTGCAACAGAAAATCCCCAAACACCGAAGCCCAAAAAAATTTGTAAAAAGGACTTGACAACAGAAACCAAATGTGATATAATAATAAAGCATTCAATCTGCGGGTGTAGTTCAATGGTAGAATCCCAGCCTTCCAAGCTGGTCGCGTGGGT
>JAFLUD010000115.1 GCA_022508965.1 Oscillospiraceae bacterium | reverse complement strand
CGAGACTATTTGCGCCAGCAAATTGGCTCGCGAACGCTTCTCTGAGGTCGCCCCGGTCGTCCGAGCGCAAGCGAGGATGATCGGGGTAGCCGAAGAGAAGCCCCCCGCGAGGGAAGCGCAAGAAAACCGTCCGGATAAGCACCGGACGGTTCTTTTGATTTTGCGGATCGTGTTCGATTCTTGTAAACACTGTTTACTGTACACTGTCAACTGTTAAACTACCGCGCCCTTGGAGATGTATACGGGGAAGTTCGCGGAGCCGGTGATGCTGCGATCCTTGGAGATCGTTACGTCCTTGTCAGCTATCGCATCGGTGAACGACGCGTTCTCGTCGATCACTGCATCCTGCATAACTATGCTGTTCTTTACAACAGCGCCCTTGGCTACCTTTACTCCGCGGAACAGCACGGAATTCTCAACGATTCCCTCGATAATGCAGCCGTCGGCTATGAGCGAGGATTTTACCGAGCAGTCGATGCCGTACTTTGCGGGGGCTACGTCGCGTACCTTTGTGTAGATCGGAGTATCCAGCGAGAATACCTCGCGGCAGATATCGCGGTTCTTCATATCCATGGTTGCCTTGTAATAGGTCTTCATCGAGTCGATGATCTCGAAGTACTTCTCGTACTTATATCCGAGAACCTTGTAGTCGCGCAGCTTGTGCTGGAGGATATCGGTCTCGAAGCTGTAAAGGCTGCGGCATTCGCTCTCGCGGATGAGGCTTTCGAGGAACTTGCGCTTCATAACGTAAATATTCAGCGCGACGTTCATTTCGCCGCTTATCGCGGGGCGCGCGAGAACATCATAAACAACATTGTTCGCGTCAACGTAAAGAACCGTCTGAGCGAGCGCTCTTTCCTCGGGATAAGTACCTCTGCCGTATACGCAGGTGATGTCCGCCTCGTTTTTCTCGTGGAAATCAACGATCGGCTTCATATCAATATTAGCTATAACATTGCTGTCGGCTAACAGAACATACTCGGCGTTGCTCTCGTGGATAAATTCCGCGGCGCCGGCGAGTGCCTCAAGTCTGCCGCGGTAGATCCCCGCGCCCTCTCTGCCGTAGGGAGGAAGAATGTGCAGACCGCCCGTCTTGCGGGCAAGATCCCACTCACTTCCCATGCCGAGGTGGTTCATCAGCGAATAATAATTCTGCTTGGTGATTATTCCAACTTGGGTGATTCCCGAATTTACCATTCCCGAAAGCGGGAAGTCGATCAAGCGATATTTGCTTCCGAACGGTACGCTCGCCATTGCTCTGGATTTTGTAAGCTCGGGAAGGACCTGTTCGTGCATATTAGCAAAAATCAAGCCCAATACATTAGACATACTTGCCATATCAAAAACATCCTTTCCTTAATTATATGTCCTTGGAGATCATAGCCTTGGGCGGAGCTACCGCTTTATCCGATACATTTACATGATGTCCGACTACCGCTACGCCCCACTGGGATTTGTCCTCGATAAGCTCGGGACGCTCGCCTATGTGCGCGCCTTCGCCGATCACGCAGTCCTCGCCGATTATCGCGTATTCGATTATCGCGCCCTTTTTGATCACGGAGTTCGGCATTATGATGCTGTCGCGGACTATCGCGCCTTCTTCTACGACAACTCCCGCAAACAGCAGCGAGAAGTCAATGGTTCCGTTGATGTCGCAGCCTTCGGCGATCATCGAGTTTTCGATCTTGCTGCTCTCGCCTGCGTAGTGCGGAGGCATTACGGGGTTTCTCGAATAGATCTTCCAGCTGTCGTCCAGCAGATCGAGCGGAACGTTCGGGTCGAGCACGTCCATGTTCGCTTCCCACAGAGAATCTATGGTTCCTACGTCCTTCCAATAGCCGTCGAAATGATAAGCTACCAGCTTTTCATTGTTGTTCAGCATCATGGGGATTATGTTCTTACCGAAGTCCTTGGTTGCCTCGGCGTCGTTTTCGTTATCAATAAGATGCTTGCGGAGCTTGGACCATGTGAACACATATATTCCCATAGAAGCAAGGTTGGATTTCGGCTCGGCGGGCTTCTCGGCAAACTCGGTGATGTTGCCGTTTTCGTCGGTGCTCATGATACCGAAGCGGGGAGCCTCCTCCCACGGAACTTCAAGCACGGCGATCGTCGCGTCGGCGTTGTGGGTCTTGTGGAAATCCACCATCTTGGAATAATCCATCTTATAAATATGGTCGCCCGCGAGAACTACCACATACTCGGGGTTGTAGCGGTCTACGAAGCTGATGTTCTGGTAGATCGCGTTTGCGGTGCCGGAATACCAGGACTTGCCCGCTTTGCTCTCATACGGCGGCAGAACGTGTACGCCTCCGTGTGCGCGGTCGAGTCCCCACGGCTGGCCGTTGCCGATATACTCGTTGAGCACCATGGGCTGATACTGCGTGAGTACGCCGACGGTGTCGATACCCGAATTTACGCAGTTGGACAGCGGGAAATCAATGATCCTGTACTTTCCGCCGTAAGGTACGGCAGGCTTTGCCATGTCCTGTGTGAGCGCGTACAGACGGCTTCCCTGGCCGCCCGCAAGCAGCATGGCAACGCACTCCTTTTTAATATGGTTCATAATACTTCCTCCTCGCATTAATTACTTTTTCTTTTTGGAGCCGCCGCTTTTCGCGGGTTTATCCGCAGACTTTTCCACGGGATTTTGCTCGGTTTTTTCTTCCGGCTTTTGCTCGGCAAGCTCTGCAGCGTGCGGATCGCGGATATTCTTGGGCTTCAGGAATATCGCGGACATCGGCGGGATATCGAGCGAAATTCTGTACTGCTCGTCGTGCATCGGCTCTTCCCTGGCGGTGACGGTGCCGTTTTTGATGCCGCTTCCGCCGAACTTTACATCGTCGGAGCTGAATACTTCCTCGTAATCCGCAAAGTATGGAACGCCTATCTCGTAGATCTCATGACGGACAGGCTGGAAGTTGCAGACAACGATCACCTCGTCCTTGTTTTTCGCGATCCTTCTGAACGCGATAACGGAGTTCTGGTTGTCCTCCGCGGATATCCAGTGGAAGCCCTCCCAGGAGGTGTCGCACTCCCAGAGAGCAGGGGTCTCTTTATAGAATTTATTGATCGCTTTTACGTACTCGCAATACTTATAGTGCGGCTCGAATTCCATGACCTCCCAGTCAAGCTCGGACTGGAAGTTCCACTCTTTATACTGCGCGAACTCCTGCCCCATAAACATCAGCTTCTTGCCGGGGTGAGCCATCATGTAACCCAAGAAAGTTCTCATCGAATGGAAGCGGAATTCTCTCGGTCCGCCCATCTTATCGAGCATCGAGCACTTTCCGTATACCACCTCGTCGTGGCTTATTGGGAGCACATAGTTCTCGGAGAAAGCATAGTAGAACGAGAAGGTTACAAGGTTGTGATTGTAGGGTCTGCCGAGCGGATCCATGCTCATGTAGCGGAGCATATCGTTCATCCAGCCCATGTTCCACTTGAAGTTAAAGCCCAAGCCTCCGATGTCGGCGGGCTTGGTTACCATCGGCCAGGCGGTGGATTCTTCGGCGATCATCAGAATGTTGGGGTGTTCTCTGAATACCGCGGCGTTCAGCTTTTGCAGGAAAGCTATCGCTTCGAGGTTTTCGTTGCCGCCCTTGTTATTGGGGCGCCATTCGCCGTGCTTGCGGTCATAATCGAGATACAGCATCGACGCTACGGCGTCTACGCGAAGTCCGTCAATATGATATTTCTCGATCCAATAATTCGCGTTGGAAACAAGGAAGGACTGTACCTCGGCAAGTCCCCAGTTGAAGATGCGCGTGCCCCAGTTTTTGTGCTCGCGCTTGTAGGGATCGTCGTACTCGTAGCAATATTCGCCGTCCCACTCGTAAAGTCCCGCGGCGTCCTTGGGGAAGTGGGCGGGTACCCAGTCGATGATGACGCCCACGCCCTCGCGGTGGCATCTGTCGACAAACTCCATAAAGTCATGAGGAGTTCCGAAGCGGGAGGTCGGAGCGTAATAGCCTATCTGCTGGTAGCCCCACGAGCCGTCGAACGGATATTCTCCTATCGGCATAAGCTCAATATGAGTATAACCCATTTCCTTTACATAAGGTATAAGTGCGTCGGCAAGCATCGAATAGCTGAAATAGTTCTCGCCGAATTTTCTCCAGGAGCCTGCGTTTACCTCATAAATATTTACGGGGCTTTCGTAGACGTTGCTCTCGGAGAGCTTATCCATGTACTTTTTGTCGCCCCACTTATAGCCGTCGAGATCGAAAAACTTCGTCGCGGTGTTAGGGCGCAGCTCCATGTGATAGCCGTAGGGATCGGCTTTGAGCTTTATCAGTCCGTCGGGGGCTTCGACGCTGTACTTGTAATTGTCGTACTGCTTGATCCCCTCAATAAACAGCTCCCAAATTCCGCCGTCGCTGATCTTCTTCATGTAATGCAGCGTTCTGTCCCAATGGTTGAAATCGCCGACTACGGATACCGACTTCGCGTGAGGCGCCCAGCACCTGAACACTACGCCGTTCTTTCCGTCAACGGTGTCCTTATGGGAGCCGAAGAACTCGTACGCGTGGGAATTTTCCCCTTGATGGAACAAATACAACGGAACGTTATATTTGTCGGGAGTAACTATTGCCATCTTGAAATTACCTCCTTGTAAATTTATGTCACACAAGCTAAGGCAACACCGCGCAAAGAACGTCTGCGCCTTTGTGCGGCATCTGCTTGCAAATTTTCCGTCATTTTTGCCCAAAAACTCCTTGAAATACATCAAGTATT
>JAFLUD010000114.1 GCA_022508965.1 Oscillospiraceae bacterium | reverse complement strand
TCACCCTTCCCGCTGACAAGGAAATGTGCATGCCCGGCGATAACGTTGTAATGGATGTTGAGCTTATCACTCCTATCGCTATTGAGGAAGGTCTCCGTTTCGCTATTCGCGAGGGCGGTAAGACCGTTGGCTCCGGCGTTGTTACCAAGATCAATGCTTAATCGCCAACCCTTAATGCAATAAAAACGCGCCCCCGAAGTAATTCGGGGGCGTTTTTAGATGCAAGAAGCAAGATTTATCCTTATCTTGCTTCTTGTTTTTTCTTTTAGCAAAGGCTTTGCAGCCATTCGTATAGGGCAAATTTTACGGTGATTTTTTGGGGCTTTCCGAAGGAATCGAGGACGGCTTCGGCGTTGGAGTCAGGCTCGGAGACCGCGGGCAGGCACAGCTGCGGGAAGATCACGCACCACCAATTATGCCCCTCGCCGCATCCGAGCGTGATCCTGAGAGCGCGGTATTCTCCGGCGGGAAGGATCAGACGGTCGTATTCGCGGGTGGTGAAGTACATCGTCGTAAGCTCCGCGCGGGCGCCGTAGGAGAAGCCGTTCTCATGAAGAAAGGCGGTGCACTTTTCCTCGATCTCGGGGAGCAGCGAAGCGGCGGTTTTTTCGGCTGTTGCTAAGTCACCGCAGGCGGCAAGCTCGTCTGAATATTCCTCGAGAATATAATCGCGAAGCGCGAGCTTTACCGCCTGATCCTCGGCGCTGTCGGAGTTCGCGGGAATGTGCAGCCGCAGGACCTCGCTTCTTACCTCCTCGCACTCGGCGGAAAACGCCGAAAACGCTCCTGCCGACAGGGACAGGATCATTCCCAAAAACAAAAGCAATGTAACGGATATGTTCTTCATAAGTACCTCCATGATGTCGTTTTTATGATTTAATTATTGACGAAATTGCCAAAGTTAAACAAATAGTTTTGGGAATATTAAAAAAATACTTGCAAATTTTATAAATATGCGGTATAATGTTATTATTAAAGTTGTATTTTTAAAGAAGAAAGGACGTCGTCATGCCTCTTGAAGAAATAACCAGGGAATTGTCGTTTCCGCTGAAAAAAATGATTGAGGAATTTAAGCTGGAGGTTCTCTATATGCCCGAGAACGGCGAGAACTCCCTTATCTCCAACAACGACACCAACCGCCCCGGACTTCAGTTCGCGGGATTCTACGAATATTTCGACAACAAGCGCGTGCAGGTCATGGGTAAAATGGAATGCGCGTATCTTGCGGGACTTGACAGCGAGACCCGCAAAAAGCGTATCGAAGACCTGCTGTCCTACCACTTCCCGGCGCTTATCATTACGCGAAACGAGGAAGTGTTCCCGGAGATGATGGAGATTGCGCCTAACTACGAGATCCCCATTCTGCGCACCGACGAGAGCACTACGGTATTTATCGCGAAGCTGATGGCGTTTTTGAATCTTCAGCTGGCTCCGAGGATCACGCGCCACGGCGTTCTCATCGAGATCTACGGCGAGGGCGTTATGATCATGGGCGAGAGCGGCGTCGGTAAGAGCGAGACCGCCGTAGAGCTTGTAAAGCGCGGTCACAGACTTATCGCGGACGACGCGGTGGAGATCCGCAAGGCTTCCAATATCACGCTGGTGGGCTCCTCGCCCGACAACATCCGCCACTTCTTAGAGCTTCGCGGTATCGGTATCGTAAACGCGCGTCAGCTGTTCGGTATCGGCTCGGTAAAGATGTCCGAGAAGATCGACATGGTCGTGGAAATGGAGCTTTGGAATCCCGAAAAGACCTACGACAGAATGGGCGTGGATACGCATTATATGACGATCCTGGGCGTTAAGGTTCCGCTGCTGAATATTCCCGTAAAGCCGGGACGTAACCTGGCAGTTATCCTGGAGGTTGCCGCAATGTACAACCGCCAGAAGAAAATGGGCTATAACGCGGCTAAGGATCTGCTCAGACAGCTTGGAATGGATTCCGACAGCGAGGATATCATGTCGGATCTGAATTTATGATTTTTTGAGGTGAGTTTTATGTATAACATTGGTATTGATTTGGGCGGCACTAACATCAAGGTGGGCTTGGTTGACGAAAATTACAACATCATAGCTAAGGCGACCGCAAAGACCGATCTTCCACGGCCTGCGGAGGAGATCTGCAAGTCTATCGTGGAGCTGGTGTGGAAGGCGCTTAACGAAGCGAGAGTTACCATCGGCGAGGTAAAGTCCATCGGTATCGGAACTCCCGGTGTTGCCAACAGAAACAGCGGAATCGTTCTCTACTCCTGCAATCTGGACTTTAACAACACCGATCTGCGCAGCCTTATCAAGACTCAGCTGGATAAGCCTATCTACGTTGAGAACGACGCGAATGCGGCGGCTTTCGGCGAGGTTCTCGCGGGTGCGGGCAAGGGCTGTAAGGATGTGGTTGTCGTAACGCTCGGAACAGGCGTCGGCGGCGGCATCATCATCGGCGGAAAGATCTATACCGGCTTTAATTTCTGCGGCGCGGAGCTTGGTCACACGGTAATCGAATACGGCGGAAGACAGTGCTCCTGCGGAAGAAAGGGCTGCTTTGAGGCGTATTCTTCGGCTACGGCGCTTATCAACATGACCAAGGAGGCTATGGAGGCGCATAAGGACAGCAAGATGTGGGAGATCGCGAACGGCGAGCTTTCAAACGTTGACGGAAAGACCGCCTTTGACGGAATGAGGGCTGACGACCCCGCCGCAAAGGACGTTGTAAATATGTACATAGAATATCTCGGCTGCGGTCTTACGAATATTATCAACACGTTCCAGCCGGAGGTCCTGCTTATCGGCGGAGGAATTTGCAAGGAGGGCGAAAACCTCACACGCCCGCTTGCGGAGATCATAAAGCGCGAGAGCTACTGCATTGATCCCGAAAAGTCGACCAAGCTCGATATCTGCAAGCTCGGAAACGACGCGGGAATAATCGGCGCCGCATTCTTATATACTATTGCTGATAGCAATTAGTTGTTGGTAGTTAGTAGCTGGTAGTTAGTAAATCTAACTACTAGCTATTTTTCTTTGGATATCGGAGGTAGCTTTGGATTTTTCGGGATTGGAGAAGATTTGCGGCGATTTCGGCTGCTTATGCGAAAGGGATTATAATTTAGCGCACAAGACTTCAATGAAGATCGGCGGAGAATGCGGTATCTACATTGAAGCAATCAGCGAGAAGGCTCTTGCCGAAATACTGAGATCCTGCCGTGAAAACGGGATACCGTATTTTATTCTCGGCAGGGGGAGCAATCTGCTGATAAAGCGTTTTAGCGGCGCGGTCATCACTCTTACGGGGGAATTCTCGGAGATAGCTTTTGAGAACAACATTGTGACCGCGGGCGCGGGAGCTTCTCTTTCGGCGGTTTGCGCCAAGGCGCTGGAGAATTCACTTTCGGGAATGGAATGTCTGTACGGGATCCCCGGCTCGGTGGGCGGCGCGCTTTTCATGAACGCGGGCGCTTACGGCGGAGAGATGAAGGATATCGTGCGCTCGGCGCGGTGTATTGACGAGCGCGGGGATATCGTCGTTCTCGACGCCTCCGAAATGGAGCTTTCCTACCGAAAGAGCGTGTTCTCAAAGAGGGACGTTTGTATTCTCTCGGTAACTATGGAGCTTTGTGATGCTCCGCGTTCTCAAATAAAAGAAAAGATGGATGAGCTTATGCAGAAACGCCGCGACAAGCAGCCGCTGGAGTTCCCGTCCTGCGGAAGCACCTTTAAGCGCCCGCAAAACGGCTTTGCGGCGGCGCTTATCGAGGAATGCGGGCTGAAGGGCTGCACCGTCGGCGGCGCGCAGGTGAGCGAGAAGCACAGCGGCTTTGTTATCAACCGCGGCGGCGCGACATTCTCCGACGTGATGGCGCTGGTGGAGCATATCAAGCGGACGGTTCTCGAACAAAAGGGCGTGGAGCTGGAGTGCGAAATGCTTATCGTGGACAGATAAAGGGTGGTTGAATTTATGGAATTTGTGATTGTGACGGGTATGTCAGGCTCGGGGAAGTCCTCCTGCATAAAGGTGCTGGAGGACATCGGGTTTTTCTGCATCGACAATATGCCGCCCGCGCTTATACCGAATTTCGCGGAAATGTGCAACGAGAACTGCGAGATAACCAAGGTCGCTATTGTTACCGATATTCGCGGGGGCGTGATGTTTTTCAAGCTGGCGGAATGCGTTTCCGGCTTGAAAAACACTGACGGCATCGACGTTAAGGTGCTGTTTTTGGAAGCGTCGCGGGAGGTGCTCATCAACCGTTACAGCGAGACAAGGCGCAAGCACCCGCTGGATTCCGTTTCCGACGGGGATATCTCCAAGGCTATCGACGCGGAAGCCGAGCTTTTGAGCGACGTTCGCGCGCACGCGGATTACATTATCGACAGCTCTTTACTTACCTCTACGCAGCTTAAGGAGCAGATCGCGGAGCTGTTTCTGGACAAGCCCTCCGATCGCATGATAATCAGCTGCATGAGCTTCGGATTTAAGTACGGGGTCCCCAAGGAGGCGGATCTGGTGTTTGACGTGCGCTGTCTTCCCAATCCGTTTTATGTTCCCGAGCTGAAGCACAAAACGGGTCTCGACAGCGAGGTTCGCGATTATGTTATGAACTACGAGCAGTCGCGGGAGCTGGAAAACAAAGTCCGCGATATGGTGGATTTTTTGCTTCCGCTTTATCTGCGCGAGGGGAAAAGCCGCTTGGTCATCGCTTTCGGCTGCACAGGCGGAAAGCACCGCTCCATCACCTTTGCCAAGCGCCTCGCCGATTACTACATCGAAAAGGAATGCCGCGTTCACGTCGTTCACCGCGATATCGACAAGAAGTAGTGCGCGCACGGGGCGGGTTGCCCGCGTTTTGCGGTGAAACCGCAAAACCGCTGACGCGCAGAGTCAGCGAATTCGCGAAGCGAATTGCGGGCAACCCGCAGCCGCTCCGCACCCACCCCGGAGGGGGGGGGGGGGAGCGG
>JAFLUD010000113.1 GCA_022508965.1 Oscillospiraceae bacterium | reverse complement strand
AACGCGTCCCAGCCCATCGGGAACAGCACGTTATAGCCCTGCATACGGCGCTTTCTCGCGACTATGTCCATTGCGGTGTAGGGGCGCGGGTGTCCGACGTGCAGTCCGTCGCCCGACGGATACGGGAACTCTACCAGCGCGTAATACTTCGGCTTGGTATAATCGTTGTCCGCGTGGAAGGTGCGGTGGTCTTCCCAATACTTCTGCCATTTGGATTCAATGGCGGCAAAATCGTATTTCATAGTTAAAATCCTCGTGTTTTGTTATTTTTGGCAAAAATATTATATCATATTTTTGGCATATTGTCAAGGGCTTTTCGGCTGTTTGCCGATAGTGCGGGGGCGTATGCCGCGAGCAGCGCGAGGATCCCCACCGACTCTAACCAGAAAAACGCGGGCATTTTGTTCAAGAACGGGTATACCTCGTAGAGCCGCGCGGGGAGTTCTGTGAGCATTACATAATTTGTGTTCGCAAAATGATTGAACACCGCCATCAGACCGACGTAGGCGTTCCCGATAAAAAACGCCGCAAGGGCGCTTTTAGCGCTTGTTTTGTACTCCAAAACATACAGGCAATACATACTGAAAAGCAGCATGAGGTGGTGGCTTATGATGAACTGATAAAACACCCAGCCGCCCGCGCCGCGGTGGAGATCCGGCCAGATTATCGCGGGGAGGGGCCCTATCAGCGTGAAGTAATATACCACGCGGAACAGTCCGCGGCGGTTGTCGGTGAAAAGCACATAAATCATGAAGAAATTCGTTACGAAGCACAGGTGAAACGGCAGGTCTTCGGAGACGCTCCATTCGCCGATCATTATCCTCGACGCGTAGTGTATCAGCATATTCAACAGCAAGATCCACGCCATCGCTAAGCGCAGCTCCCCGAAATGCCCGAAGCGGCGGAGCCTTCCCCGAAAAAGAAACAGCAATACCCACGCCGCGGCGAATACCGCCGAAATGAACAAGTGTTCCCAACCGAAGAGCGGTATTCCCGCGTCGGCTTCCAATTCCTTCCTGAAAAAATCGGTCATGTTATTCCTCCCTAGTAAAAAAATAGTGATTTATTATAGACAAATTGCATTTTTTGTGGTATAATAGTATTATCCATAAATGCGTGGATATATTTAAGGCAACACCGCACAATCTTTACGCGGTATTGCCTTTAACAGAAAGGAAGTTTATTCTATGAAAGTAACTGTTGATACTATCATCGGGGATATTCTCGATTTTAACGCGGAAGCGGTGGCTCCTATCTTCTTTGAGATGGGTATGCACTGCCTCGGATGCCCCTCCTCGCGCGGCGAGACCGTCGGGCAGGCTTGCGGAGTTCACGGGGTCGACGCTAACGAGATCGTCGATCACCTCAATGCGGCTCTGGGCAATTGATCTCCCTCGACAACAGGCTTAAAACGGCGGCGGAGCTGTGCAGGATCGGCAAGATCGCCGCGGACGTCGGCTGCGACCATGCACAGCTCGCCTGCTATCTGGCGGAGAACGTCTCCGCCGCCGTTATCGCTTCGGACGTTCGGGACGGTCCGCTTGACGCCGCCCGAAAAACCGTTTCCGAGCAGGGCGCGGGGAACGTTCGAATCGTGAAGTCCGACGGGCTTGAAAAAATTGATTTTGCGGACGACGTTATCATCTGCGGCATGGGCGGCGAGCTTATCGCCGAGATAATCGGGGGCTGCAAATTCACAAACCCCGACACGCGGTTTATTCTTCAGCCTATGACTAAGGCGGAGAAGCTGAGAACATGGCTTTATAAAAACGGGTTTGAGATAATCGAGGAGCGCGTTTCTTATGACGCGGGCAGGGCGTATTCTGTGATGCTGGCGGCGTTTACGGGGAATTCCCAAGATATAAGCGAGGTCTTTGCGCTTACGGGGAAGATCGCCGACGCTATGTTCCTCGAAAGGATCGCCGCGAAGTTACTTAAGCAGGCGGACGGCATGGATAAAGCCGATGCGCTTTCGGGCGAGGCGGAACATCTTCGGGGCATTGCCGCGGAGATTATCAAAAATTCTCAAAAACTGAAATGAGGAAAATTTATGACGATCGCAGAGGTCTTGGAATATCTTGACGGGAAAATGCCGCTTAGCAACGCGGAGAGCTTCGATAACGTGGGGCTGCTTGTCGGCAGCGGCGATACCGAGGTGACGGGCATTTGCTGCTGTCTCGATATCACGAACGATATCATCGGCGAGGCTGTGGAGAAGGGCGCGAATCTCATCGTTTCGCACCACCCGGTCATCTTCGGGGGGATCAAGAACATTCCCGCGTGGAGCCCGGTGTATTCCTTGATACAGAACGGCATCGCGGCGATCGCTTTGCATACGAATTTTGACATCGCCGAGGACGGCGTCAACGATACGCTGGTGGAGCTTCTGGAATTCCAAAAAACCGAAGTTTTGGAAGTGACGCGCGGCGATATGGGCTTTGGGGCGGTCTGCGATATCGGCATCGAACATTCCCCGAGATCGCTGGCGGAATACTGCAAGGCGAAGCTGTATCTCGACTGCGTTAAATACAGCCGCAAGACGCGCTCTATCTACCGCATCGCGGTGTGCTGCGGGGGCGGTGTGAACGACACGGTTATGCGCCTTGCCCGCGAGAAGGGCTGCGACGCTATTCTCTCGGGAGATATCAAGCATAACTTCTGGGTCGAGGCGGAAAGCTGCGGCATCGCGCTTATCGACGCGGGGCATTTCGGCACCGAAAAGGCCGCTTCCCACAGACTGGCTAAGATCATCACCGCCGAGTTTTCGCAGGTGCCCGTGTTCAGCGCGGAGAGCGAGAAGAGTCCGGCGTGCTACGCGTGTAGTTGCTAGAGAATAGTTGCTAGTAGCTAGTTACGAGGGATTAAAGATGCGTATTAACAAAAATACCGACTACTAGCAACTAACAACCAGCAACCAGCAACTAACAACTAACAACTGGCAACTATGGGGGGTTATTTTCTTGTCGTTGGACGGGGCTTTATTGCATTGTGTTAAAGAGGAGCTTTCCGTGCTTATCGGCGCGCGCGTTGACAAGATATATCAGCCCTCGCGGGAGGAGATAGTGCTTTCGCTGCGGATGCTGAATTCCTCGGACAAAAGCGCGAAAAAGCTGATCTTTTCGGCGAACGGGACTTCTGCACGCGTTCATCTTACATCTGCGGAATTCGACAACCCGATGCAGCCGCCTATGTTTTGTATGCTTCTGCGAAAGCATCTGGGCGGGGGGAGGCTTGTCGGTATTCGGCAGGACGGGCTGGAGCGCATTTTATACTTTGATTTTGAGTGCGTAAACGAGATCGGCGACACTGTCGTGAACACTCTGATCGCCGAGATCATGGGGCGGCACAGCAACATTATCCTCGTGCGGAACGGGCGCGTTGTTGACAGCGTTAAGCGCGTTTCCGACGCGGTCTCGGCGGTTCGCAGGATATTGCCGAACATAGAATACGAAACGCCGCAGCGGTTGGAGCGGCTGAATATTTTGGAGGCGAGTTCCTCGGAAATTCTCGAGAGAATTTTTCAAAGAACCGACAGGCTCGCGAAGGCGCTTCCCGATATTCTGGAGGGGATCTCTCCGATATTTGCGCGGGAGTGCGCTTACCGTGCGGCGGGCGACGTCGACGTCGGCTGCGCGGAGCTTATGGAGGAACAGCGGGCGCGGCTGGCGGCCTTCCTCGACGGCGCGAGGGATTCACTTAATTCTTCCGGGAATTATACCTTGCTTTCCGACGAATCGGGCGGGAAAAAGGATATCTGCTTTGTTGATATTATGCAATACGGCGGTGCGATGAGCGCGGAGCGGTTCGATTCCGCGAATGAGCTGCTGGACAGTTTCTTTTCGGCTGCCGACGGCTCGGAGCGTAATAAGCAACGGGCGCGCGAGCTTCTCAAGACCCTAAACACCGTATACGAGCGCGTTTCGCGTAAGGTGGAGCTGCGGAAAAAGGAGCTTTCGGAATGCGCCGACAGAGAACAGCTGAAGATATGCGGCGACCTTATCAATGCGAATATTTATCGGCTCGAAAAGGGAATGACGAGGTGCGTTCTGGATGATTTTTTCGGCGGAGGGCAGCGTGAGATCGCTCTTGACGCGCGGCTTACTCCCGCGCAGAACGCGCAGAAATATTACAGCGAATACCGCAAGGCTTCCAATGCCGAAAAAAAGCTGACGGAGCTTATAGGGCAGGGGACCGAAGAGCTTGCGTATCTCGACAGCGTATTGGACTGCGTTGTCCGCACGGAGAACGACGCGGAGCTTATTGAAATTCGACGGGAGCTGAGCGAGCAGGGTTATCTTCGCGGAGTCTCGGAAAAGGGCGCGGAAAAATCTAAAAAACTATCCGAGCCGCTTAGGTACGTTTCGTCGGACGGGTACGAAATTCTCGTCGGAAAAAACAACCGCCAGAACGATCTGCTTACCCTTAAAACGGCGCGCGCTTCCGATCTGTGGCTGCACGTCAAGGACATCGCGGGCTCGCACGTTATCGTGAAAAATTCCGAGGGCGGGGAATTCCCCGAACAGACGATCTTCGAGGCGGCGCAGATCGCGGCTTACCACTCGAAGGGGCGGTCTTCATCGGGAGTTCCGGTGGATTACACGCCTGTGAGGTTTGTGAAAAAGCCCGCCGGCGCGAAGCCCGGGATGGTGATATTCACAAATAACAAGACGCTTTATATTACTCCTCAAAAGGAATTAATAGAGAAACTGACAAAAGACAATTGAAAGGATTTGGAGATATGAGAAAGGAACTGGACAAAACCTATTCCCCGAAGGACTTCGAGGACAGACTTTATAAATACTGGGAGGAGAGCGGGTTTTTCATCGCCGAGCGCGATCCGAAAAAGACGCCCTACACCATCGTTATGCCGCCGCCCAATATCACGGGGCAGCTGCACATGGGGCACGCGCTTGACTGCACGCTTCAGGATATTCTCATTCGGTTTAAGAGAATGCAGGGGTATTCGGCGCTGTGGCTTCCCGGCACCGATCACGCGGCGCTTGCTACCGAGGCGAAGATCGTTTCCGCGATGAAGGAAGAGGGAGTTACCAAATACGACCTCGGGCGCGACGGCTTTATGGCGCGCGCGTGGGATTGGAACGAAAAATACGGCGG
>JAFLUD010000112.1 GCA_022508965.1 Oscillospiraceae bacterium | reverse complement strand
AGTATTATCAGGAAGATAGGCTGTTTCCAAAGCTCTATATGCGTGGGGAAATTGTGCTGCCACTTGTAGACATATCGTCCGTCTGCATCAAAACCAATACTTCCGCCGCCATTCGATATAAACTCCTGCGCTGTTCTGCGGAAAGCCTCATAAACTCCAAGCGGAATAAGGCTGGTTATCGCGCCCATAACAGCGTAGATAAGCCCCTGCCGCATGATCAGTGCGATCAAGCCTTTTTTAGGCAAACCGACAGCTCTAAGCGTAGAGTAGGAGCGCAGCCCCCGCCGCACCCGAAGATTGACGGAATTCACGATGCCGACAAGTCCAAGAATTACAACTGTAATTATAACCGCGGCAAATATCGACATATTCGATCTTTCAATAGTATTCAAGCCCCGTCTAATTGCCGTGACGGATGAACTCCCGACTTTAGAGCTGCTGCCGATGACGCTGAACCACAATTTTTCAAAGTCTGCGAGGTTTGCGTTTTTGGAGAGCTTTACCCCCAGCTTCGTCGGATTCCTGTCAGGCAGTCCCCATTTTTCAAGCGCGGAATCGGCGCACAAAATGTTAAATCCGCAGTTACCGACAAGACCGTCCGTACGGAAAAATGAACGGATATTCTCGTCAGTGATATTGACAATTCCGCCGACTGTAACACTATAATCCTGCCGAGTTCCAAACGCGTAACAAGGCCATTCATATCTGACCGGATCATCGGGAAATACATAATAGAAGCTGGGCACGGCGTTTTCGGGAACCGCCCCGTATGAAAAGTCGAACTCCTCAAATTCCGGCTCATCGATAACAATATCGGTCATTGGAATAATATCGCCAACCGAATACGGTGAATTCCTTGAAGTGTTAAGTATCAGGATTTCCTCTCCCGACAGCAATTTTTCCTTATTATAGCTTCCTTCAATTATGAATTCCGAAAGCATATCCAGCGTTTCCTCGCTCACTCCAAGCGTGGGAATGTTATACAACACCTCGTTTTCGAGATATCCTTGAGCTGACATTGTCTCTTTTAGTTGTCCCATATCGCCGATCAAAACTTGATTATATGAATTTGTCGAGCTCAAAGCATTGGCAATTTCTTTGTCAACGGTTTCGGAATTATAGACCGCCTTCGTGCTTTTTGCCTCGATAGCCGCAAAAACCGTTTCCACATTATTGTTATCGGAGAATACATTGACCGATTCCGGCGAAAGCCCCAGATTATGCCTGTTAAGCTGCGCGTTTCCAAGCGCGTAAAACTCGCTTCTTTGCGCAAGGTAATCTAACCCCATAAGCTCGGCGTCGAGCTTATCCCGTTGCGAACGTGTGTTGATTTCTGTCTGCGCCGCGAAAAATGAGTACCCGAAAACCGCAGCCCAGATCACAACTGTCACAATGATAAAAAACGAGATATTCTGCTTAAATCCGCCCGAAATCTTCCCAAGAACAGCCGCCTTTCCTTTCACACGAATACCCGGTTTGCTTCTTGATTTTGTATTATCGTGCAGCCCCTCAACAGGGGATTTATTCAGCTCAATAAGATATGGAATAAGCGTCGCCAAAAATCCGGTTATAAAGCACGCCGCCGCAGGAAGAATATAAGGATCTACAGTTGTTGCGGCGATTACAGGATGAACTGTAAAGGCATAATAAACGTGCATTTCCAGAAGCTCTTTCTGTATAAAAAGCGTCAGAAGATATGCTCCGATCCCTACAAGAAACCCCGCGGCGATTCCAATTGACACCATAACAAGCGATTCGCCGAGCGCCATTAACAGACCCTTTCGTTTTTCCATACCGATGCAGCGCAGCATCGCCAGCTGCCGTTTCCGCTCGGACAGCGAAGTGGACATAACACTACTTATCGACACAAATGCCGTGATCATTACTACCGCTGTGAAAACAGGGATCAAAGTTAGAGCGTAAAAATCTTTCTTGGCATATTTGAGTGAATTGTACAAGTCCTCTTCCGAATCACCCTTTGGCAAAGACCCTGTTATAACATTCAGCTTTGAAATACGGTAATTGTCAAAATATTCTATATCATTTTCTTTAAATTCTGATTTGACTGACGTAAGATCCGCGCTCATAGGGCAAAGCGCCATTAAGTTTCGCGAAGAGTTTTCCGGCAGATCCTCAAGCCATAAAAACACTTGCGGGAAAACAAATTCTTCTCGCCCCGGAAGCCTATACACCCGTTCAATAGAACGACCGTACCACTGATCCCAAAGCACACCTACAATCGTAAATTCCCGCTCTCCAACAATGTTTCCATCAAAATCCCGAAGAGCAAGCGTTACCTTATTTCCTACCTCTGCGGCACAACCGTTCGCCTCAAAAAAAGTCCGATATGCCGCGATCTCACCGCTGTTACGCGGGTATCTTCCATCTTCAAGGGTGAAATGATATAAAGGTTCCGCGTTTTCCGATAATGCCCCAAAAACATATTCCGCGGCGTCCGACGATGCTGCTGTTCCGCCTCGATACAGTATCCCGGTCTCGGAAAAACGCTCATCAAATTGATAGTGTTCGAGATTTTTCTCCGAAATATTTGCAAGCAGCAAATCGAAGTTTCCTCTACCGTCAAGTTCCCGTTCTAAATTCGCAACCGATGAGCTTCGAGCCAAAAATGTAGCACAGGTCATCGCCGCCATGCTCACGGCAATCGCAAAAATTATAGAAAACGCGCGCAGCTTGTGCTTACCCCAGTATTTTAGCGAAAGATTGATCTTCATAACGCACCTCCGTCGGCACAATTTCGTCCTATACTATTAATGACGATTTTTTATGAAAAACCTTACAAAAAATTTTTTATTTTTTGTGCTTTTAGCCAAATCCATTAAGTCATTTTGGGGCAGGATCTACGAGTTCAATTGCCTCTTTCCCCGTCATATGTTCGATTTGTAGCTTCACCATGCACAATGCCTTATAATCCTTCTCGATAGCCGAATCCCTGTTATCCTTGCTGTCATTCGGGTGATATTTTACAGCCAGCTTCTCGATCGCGCCGCGAAGCTCCTCCTCGCTGTCCACAACGCTTGCCCGCCCAAAAACGATCACGCTTCGAAAATATGTAGTATATTCTTCGGGAACAACAAGGTCCCTGTCCACCACGCAAAAGGACACCCTATCACAAGCCTTTATCGCGTCGAGCTTATGCCCGCTTTTCGCACAGTGAAAATACAGCACTCCGTTATCATAGACGAAGCTCAGCGGAACCGCATAAGGATAGCCGTTGTCGCCGAGAACGGCAAGCACGCCCGACGTGTTTTTCGTAAGAACTTCAACGCATTCCGCCTCTGTCAGCTGCTGCCTTTTTCTTCTCATTTCACGAAACATTGTAATCTCCTCCTAAACCGTTTGTTGTCTTTTTTTCATTTTGAGCCAATTTATAAATCCGTATATGTCGTTCACTAAAAACGCCGCGAAACATACGATCACCGACAGATAAGAAATATCCGATATCGCGGCTAACACCCATAAAACGATCAGAACAATGTCATTCGCCGCGTAAGCCAGAGCAAAATAGGCGCTTCGCCTGAATGCAAGATACACTGCAAGAAAGCTCGTAGTTACAGAAAGCGTGCTCGGTATCGGATTTGCCGTGTGGAAACCCTTGAGAATAAAATAGAAAACAAAAGTTATAACGGCGGCAAGCAAAAACATAAAAACAGCTTCCCGCTTTTTTAATGAATTGACCCTGACCTCCGCTCTGTTCCCGTTATACGGATTACGCAGCCATGAAACCAAAGCAAAGACTGCCATCGGAGCTGTCATTCCGAGGTAAGTGATCATCTCACCGTAATAGGAAAAAGTATAAGATATGATCCCGTATAAAATGCTGAATACAACCATAAGAACCTGCCCTATGGGGTTGCCCTTCGCGTTGAAGATCAAAGAGGTCGCTCCGATCACGGAAGCAATAAGCGTCATGTAGTTTTCTCTGTCAAATACCGCAAATGAAACGGCAATAAACAGTATTGAAGACGACCATAAAATAATATCACTCTTTGAAAAATACGAAAGCGCCGATCTGATACTTACCATCTCAACCTCCGAAAAAAGAAGCATCCGTCTACACATCTTCAAAGACCTAACGATGTGTAACGAATGCTTTCGCATTTCACTACCCGGTGGCAGTTTAAAAAATATAAAAAGTTTAAGCTGATCGAAAAATAATTTATCTGAACTTGTCGTTTTCGGTGTCTGATCTTAAGCGGAATATGAATCGTCTATTCCACTTTACGGAACACCGCCGCAAATGCCGTAATGCAAACACCGATCACCGGTAAATAGTACAAAGCGGCATTTAACCCGATCCCCGTATTCGGAGACTTGTCAGTATCCTGCGGACCGTTCGGACCGCTCGAGTTATCCCCGTTCGGATCGTCCGGGTTATCATCGTCGGGGTCGGACGATGTATCGTCATCCGGATGGGTAGGGTAATGCGGTCTCCTTGAATGTATGCCTCCGCCCGGTCTGCCCGTGTTCTTGGAATCGTCCTCCAAAACGATCTTAGCCATAACCGGCTTAGTATCTGTCACGTCAAAATGGTTCCGGTCGCCCACGACCCTGTACCAAATAGTATAAGTGCCGACTTCAATAGCCGTCGGGAGGTCGGAATAATAGGTACCGCTGCCGTCCTCCAAAAGGCTCTTATATGGATCCTCCGTGCCGCTGCCTTCCCATCCACCGTTATTAATCGCGGCTAAAGCAGTGGTGATTTCTGGTAACATTAACAGGATCATGGTAAGTGCCAAAAAGACACTTAATAATCTGCGTTTCATTGTAAGCTCATACTTGATGCCAGAGAAAGGCAAAATGTGTTGCATTACAGAAAATTGCTCCAAACTGACCGGAAAAATAACAGTCCTAAAAAAATACCACATATATTATACACCAAAACTTATTTTTTGTCAATATTTTTTAGACAACAACCTCCCGCCGCCAAAAAATTCATCACTCCTCGCCAAATCCGCGAACAAAAGCCCCCAATCGGCTCCATAAGCCAATTGAGGGCGAGCTATTATTAAATCGGCGAAATATGAACTCACACGGCATTGCTGCCACTAGCACCTGAAGGCAGCGTCACGCCGGGGAATTTATCTTATTGCAGTCAACACCCCCTTGTCCATCTCA
>JAFLUD010000111.1 GCA_022508965.1 Oscillospiraceae bacterium | reverse complement strand
TGATCTCCTCCGGACCAAGCTTTGTCTCGCGGCACTCCAGCTCGTATTCTTCTATGTGAATAGACGTGTAAATATCGTTGTAGACCAGTTTTTCGTTAATGAGAACAGCGTCCTCGTAGTTATAACCCTCCCAGGTCATAAATCCGATAAGCGCGTTCTTACCGAGAGCGATCTCGCCCATTTTCGTAGCGGGGCCGTCCGCGATAACGTCGCCCTTGGAAACACGGTCGCCCTTGTCGACGATCGGACGCTGATTTACGCAGTTTCCTTGGTTGGAACGCTTGAACTTGATAAGCCTGTAAACGTGCTCTCTTTCCTCGTCGTCGGTAATGACAACGCGGTCGGCGCTTACCTCGGAAACATAGCCGTCCTCCTTAGCGCAAACGACAACGCCCGAATCCACAGCCGCCTTATATTCCATACCGGTGCCGACGATCGGGTTCTCGGTAACCATAAGCGGAACCGCCTGGCGCTGCATGTTCGCTCCCATGAGGGCGCGGTTCGCGTCGTCGTTCTCGAGGAACGGGATCATAGCGGTCGCAACGGACACCACCATCTTCGGCGAAACGTCCATGAAATCGACCTTCTCGCGCTCTATCTCAAGAATAGCCTCGCGGAAGCGCGCGTTCACGCGGGGGCGCGCGAAGCAGTTGTTCTCGTCGAGCGGCTCGTTCGCCTGCGCGACAACATAGTTATCCTCTTCGTCGGCGGTCATATAGACCACCTCGTCGAGGACCTTTCCCGTCTCCTTGTCAACTCTGCGGTAGGGAGCCTCGATAAAGCCGTAAACATTGATCTTCGCGAAAGTCGCGAGATAAGATATCAGACCGATGTTCGGACCTTCCGGCGTCTCTATCGGACACATTCTTCCATAGTGAGAATAGTGAACGTCACGAACCTCAAATCCCGCTCTGTCACGCGAAAGTCCGCCCGGGCCGAGCGAGGACAGACGGCGCTTGTGAGTAAGCTCCGCCAGCGGGTTGTTCTGATCCATAAACTGCGACAGCGGAGAAGAGCCGAAGAACTCCTTCATAGCCGCAATGACCTGACGTACATTTATAAGCGAGGACGGAGAGACCTTCTCGGTGTCGTTCGCCTGAAGTCCCATTCTCTCGCGGATAGTGCGCTCCATTCTCGTGAAGCCGATCCTGAACTGATTCTGAAGCAGCTCGCCCACACAGCGGATACGTCTGTTGCCGAGGTGGTCGATGTCGTCTATATCGCCGATGCCCTCGTTGAGGTTGATGAAATAACCCACCACAGCGAAGATATCCTCCAGCGTGATGTGCTTGGGGATAAGCTCGTCAACGCGCGCCGCGATAAGCTCCGCGAGCTTTTCCTCGTCGCCGTCCGCCTCCTCAAGGATCTCAGCCAGCACGCCGAACTTTACCTGCTCGTTTATTCCAAGGGACTCCACGTCCATATCGCCGGTATACTGCCTGATGTCTACCATTCCGTTGCCGACGATCTTAACGGTGCCCTCGCCCTCTTCTCTGTAAACGGTAACGTCCATAACGCCCGCGTTCTGGATCTCCATAGCCTTCTCGCGGGTAATGATCTCGCCCTCCGTCGCCAGCAGCTCTCCCGTGAGAGGAGCGACGATGTTCTCGGCAGCCTTTCTTCCGTAAAGGCGCGAGGAGATAGCGAGCTTTTTGTTGTACTTATAGCGGCCGAAGCGCGACAGATCGTATCTCTTCGCGTCAAAGAAGAGATTGTCCAGTGTCGTGCGCGCAGAATCGACAGTCGCCGGCTCTCCGGGGCGCAGCTTTCTGTAAACTTCCAGAAGCGCCTCTTCCTCGTTTTTGGTGTTATCCTTGCCGTTTTCGATGGTAACGGTGATTCTCGGATCCTCGCCGAACTTGTTCACCAGATCCTGATCGCTCGAAAGACCGATAGAGCGCAAAAACGTAGTGCAGGGGAACTTTCTGTTCTTGTCGATGCGGACATAGAACACGTCCGAGCCGTCCATCTCAAGCTCAAGCCAAGCGCCTCTGTTAGGTATAACGGTAGCCTTAAACAGCTTCTTACCGGTTTTATCATAGTCAAAGCCGTAGTAAACGCCCGGCGAACGCACCAGCTGAGAAACGACAACGCGCTCCGAGCCGTTGATTACAAACGTACCGCTCTCGGTCATAAGCGGCAGATCGCCCATGTAGATCTCGTTATCCATAAGCTCGCCTGTTTCCTTATTAAGAAGACGGGCGGTGACTCTGAGGGGGGCGGCGTAGGTAGCGTCGCGCTCCTTGCACTCCTCGATAGAGTATTTTGTGTTTTCGTCCAGGCGGAAATCCACAAACGAAAGCTCAAACTTACCGTTAGAGTCTACGATCGGAGAAATGTCCTTAAAAACCTCTTTAATTCCGTCGGAAAGGAACCATTCGTAAGAGTCCTTCTGAATACCGATAAGGTTCGGCATATCAATAACTTCATTGATCTTGGAGAAACTCTGTCTAGCGGTTTTTCCGGACTGCACAGGCTTTGTATTCACCATCGGCTAAAATCACTCCTTATATAAATATGCAGTGTTTTGGGGCATAAAAGCGCCTAGCACTCCATTATGATACATTTTAATATTATAGCACAAGCGGAATAATTTGTCAAGGGGGATTTTCAAAAAAAATGTATATTTTTAAAATTACCCACTTGAATTATCTGGGAAAATATGCTAATATAGATATAAGTATTTTTTTGAGAGGAGAGAGAAGGGAAAAAATGGGATTATCTGTAAACAATATTGTCAAAACCTATGGCGAATATACAGCCGTAGATGACCTTTCGTTCGAGATCAATTCTCCCGGGGTGTTCGCGTTATTGGGGACCAACGGCGCCGGCAAGACCACCACTATCCGCATTATATTGGGAATGTTAGCCGCACAAAGCGGCGAGGTAAAATGGGACGGCAAGCCGTTTCTCGCGGCGGAAAAGCCCGTGGGCTATCTCGCCGAAGAACGCGGATTGTACCCCAAATACAAGATCCTCGACCAGCTGGTGTATTTCTGCACGCTAAAGGGAATGCGCCGCCAGGACGCATTGCGCTCGCTGGACTATTGGTTCGAGCGCCTCTCCGTCACCGAGCATAAAAACAAGCGCGCCGAGCAGCTCTCTAAGGGCAACCAGCAGAAGATACAGCTCATAGCCGCGCTCGCGCCCAACCCCGAGCTGCTGATCCTGGACGAACCGCTCTCGGGACTCGACCCCGTAAACGCGGAGCTTTTCAAAAGCGTTATCCGCGAGGAGATCAAGAAAAACAAGTACGTCATAATGTCCTCTCACCAGATGACGACTATTGAAGAATTCTGCCGCGACATCGTCATTCTCAATAAAGGAAAAACCGTTCTGAAAGGGAATCTCAACGAGATAAAAAAGAGCTACGGCAGAGTAAAGCTCACCGTAAAAGCCGAGGGCGACATTTCCGCTCTGGCGGGAGAATGCGGTCTTGCCGTTACGGAGGAGACCCCCAACGGCAGCAGCTACAATGTTCAAAGCGAACAGCAGGCTCACGATCTGCTCAATAAGATAATGGAAAGCAAAATTCCGCTTATCAGATACGAGCTGCGCGAGCCGACGCTCAACGAACTGTTTATCGAAAAGGTGGGTGAAGCAAGTGAGAACTAACGGTTGGCAAAAGGTATTTTCATTCACGCTTATCCAGCATATAAAAACCAAATCCTTCATAATCGGCACTACCATCATGTGCGTTATCGTCGCTCTTATCTGCGTGCTGACGAACGTCCTCCCTGCCGTTCTCATGGACGACAGCGAGCTTACCCCCGACAGTCTCCTCGGCGGCAGCTCTGAGGAGCCGGCAGGCTTCAGCTCCGTGTATATATACGACGAGCCGTCGATTTTTGTAAACGAAGACATCTCCGCACTGGCGGAGATCGCTCCGTGGCAGATAGTATTCTCCGAGCGTCCTCTCGCGGACGTGGTGGAACAGCTCAAGACCTCCGAGAAGCCCATAGCCGCCGCGCATATAGTCGCCTCCAACGACGAGGATGACCGCACAGTCGGCTATAACATAACCACCTACTACTCCCCCTCCGCCGACGGAGGCTCGGCAGACCGTCTCAACGACGTGCTCGAAGAACTGATAAACCGCCGCGTATTGCTAAACGCGGGCGTATTGCCCGAAAACTACGCCGACACTCAGATCTGGATAAGCTCCTCGCGCACCGAAGCCGGCGCAAAGCAGTGGAACTTCATCCAAAGCGCGATGAATTATTTCATCCCGATAGTGGTGTCGCTGGTGCTGTTTATATTGATCTTCAGCTACGGACAGGTAGTCGCTCAGTCGATCGCCACCGAAAAAACCAGCCGCGTCATGGAGCTGCTTCTGACCTCCGTAAGACCGCTCGCGGTAGTCATCGGAAAGGTTTTCGCAATGGGAGCCGTGAGCTTCGGTCAGTTTATGCTGATAGGACTTGTCGGAAGTATCAGCTTTGCGGTATCCGCGCCGTTCGGTTGGATGGGGAAAGCGTTCGAGCTGACCCGCGATCCCGAGATACAGCAGGCGCTCGCCCAGGCGGCGCAGGCAGGCAGCACAGGCGTCATGACCGACGAAATGCAGATAGCCGAAGCCGTCGGGGAATTCACCCAGAGCTTCAACCCGCTGAATGTTATTTTAATTATCCTGATCTTCCTTCTGGGATTCCTGTTCTATTCGCTGATAGCGGCGCTTGTGGGAGCGTCCATCTCGCGCATGGAAGACCTCCAGCAGGCGATGCAGCCCTACGCGATAACAGGCGTTCTGGGAATGTACCTCGCATACTTTCCCGTAATATTCAACATAGATTCTCTCGAAACGGGAGAAGCCGTATCCAATCCCGTGCAGATATTCTCGTATTTCTTCCCGATAAGCTCGCCGTTCGCGTTACCGTCGGCGATAATGCTGGGAACTCTCAACACCTGGCAGTCTTTGTTGGGAGTCGCGGTGCTTGTGGCTGCGGTGGTGCTGGCGGCGATAGTGGTGAGCAAGGTATACGAAGCGATAATACTCCACAACGGAAGCCGCATAAAGTTCGGCGATATCCTGAAAATGGCGGTCAGAAAGTAACAACCTCAAAACAGGTGGGAGCAACGCTCCTGCCTGTTTTTTTGAACATCAGCCCCTTGACAAATCCTTTGCAGCGTGATATAATGTAGGAGTACGCTGCTGTGGCGAAATCGGCAGACGCAAGGGACTTAAAATCCCTCGGTAGCAATACCG
>JAFLUD010000110.1 GCA_022508965.1 Oscillospiraceae bacterium | reverse complement strand
ATGTTTTCCGTTCTTCTATGCACATTTACGCGCAGATCATTGACGACGTAAACGGTGTAACTCTGGCGGCGGCTTCTTCCACAGCGAAGGGCTTCGGACAGTACGGCGGAAACGTCGAGGCAGCGAAGAAGGTAGGCGCGATGATAGCCGAGGCAGCAAAAGCAAAGGGCATCACCGACGTAGTATTCGACAGAGGCGGCTATGTGTACCACGGAAGAGTTGCGGCTCTTGCCGAGGGTGCGCGCGAAGGCGGACTTAATTTCTAAGAGGAGGGAAACTAACTTGGCTAATTTTGAGAACACTGAAAACGAGCTCTCCGAAAAGGTTGTTGCTATAAACCGCGTTTCCAAGACAGTAAAGGGCGGACGTATCATGAAATTCTCCGCGCTTGTAGTAGTAGGCGACGGCAAGGGCACAGTCGGCTTCGGCATGGGCAAATCCAACGAGGTTCCCGACGCTATTCGCAAGGGAATTGACGACGCGAAGAAGAATCTTCACAAGATAGCTCTTAAGGGAACGACCATTCCCCACGAGATCACCGGAAAGTTCGGCGCGGGCGCGGTATTGATGCGTCCTGCTCCCGAGGGTACCGGCGTAATCGCAGGCGGACCGGTTCGTGCGGTAATCGAGATGGCAGGCATCAAAAATATCCGTACCAAGTCCCTGCGCTCCAACAACCCCTGCAACGTAGTCCGCGCGACTATGGCGGGACTCACCGCTCTCCGCACCGCGGAAGAGGTTGCGGCGCTCAGAGGAAAGAGCGTCAAGGAGCTTTAATAAGCGCTAAGGGAGGAACTGGACATGGCTTTGAAAATAACACTTGTGCGTTCATTGAACAGCTGCAAGAAAAATCAGATAGCAACCGCGCATTCTCTCGGACTGCGCAAGCTGAATTCTGTAACAACACAGCCCGACAACGAGGCTACCAAAGGTAAAATCAAGACTATCGCACACCTTGTAAAGGTAGAGGAAGTTTGATTTTGAAAACAAGGGTTGACAGAAAAAATTACTTTCAACTTTCAACTGTCAACTGTAAACTGTAACACAGGGGGTGCAAAGCAATATGAAGCTTCACGAATTACAGCCGGCAAGAGGTTCGGTAAAGGACGTAAAGCGCATTGGCCGCGGCCACGGCTCGGGACAGGGCAAGACCGCCGGCAAGGGACACAAGGGACAGAAGGCGCGTTCGGGCGGATCGATAAGACCCGGCTTCGAGGGCGGTCAGATGCCGCTTCAGAGAAGAATCCCTAAGAGAGGATTCAACAACATCTTCGCCAAGGAGTATGCAACCGTAAACGTCTCCGAGCTTGATAAGAGATTTGAGAGCGGCGCAGTTGTAGACGCAGAATCTCTCATTGCCTCCGGCGCGATCAAGAACGCAAAGGACGGCATAAAGATACTCGGCAACGGCGAGCTTAGCAAGAGCCTTACGGTAAAGGCAGCAAAGTTCACCGCTGCAGCGCAGGAAAAAATTGAAAAGGCAGGCGGAAAGGCTGAGGTGATGTAATGAACGGTATGCTTACGGTCTTTCGCAACGCTTGGGTAGACGTGCAGTTGCGCAAAAAGATCTTGTACACGCTGTTTATCCTCGTGCTGTTCCGTTTGGGATCGAGCATTTTCGTTCCGTTTCTTGACAACAACGCGATAACCGAGATGATCTCGGGCGCGTCGCTGTTAAACTACCTTGACGTAATGACGGGCGGCGCTCTGGGAAAGGGTACGCTGCTTGCGATGTCGATCACACCGTACATCAACGCGTCGATCATCATACAGCTTCTGACGGTCGCGATCCCGCCGCTGGAGAGACTCTCCAAGGAGGGTGAAGAAGGCAGAAAGAAGCTGAACATGATCACGAAGTTCGCGTCGCTTGGCATAGCGATATTCCAGGCAACGGCGTTCTACTTCACGCTCAGAAACGGCATTACAGACAGTAACGGTTATCACACCGCGATACTGAAGTACGGCGACATTCGCGATTATACGAGCGATAAATTCTCGATAATACTTTCGGCGATCACGATAATAGCTTGCTTTGTTGCGGGCGCGTCGGTGATCATCTGGCTCGGCGACAGAATCAACGAAAAGGGCATCGGCAACGGAATCTCGATGATACTGTTTGCGGGAATAGTTGCGCGTCTGCCCGATTCGATAGCGAACTTTGTAGCGCTGTGCCAGTCGGATATGAAGAACATCATCTTCGTAGCGGTGGTATGTATAATTTTCGCGGCGATGGTGTGGTTCGTAATTTTTATGACCAATGCCGAGAGAAGAATACCCGTTCAGTACGCAAAGCGCGTAGTCGGACGTAAGATGTACGGCGGACAGTCAACGCACATTCCGATAAAGGTCGCGATGAGCGGCGTAATGCCTATCATCTTTGCGATGTCGCTGATGAGCCTGCCGCAGACGATCCTGTACTTCTTCCACATCACAGGCGACGGTTCAAGCGGTCATTCTTTCTGGGAAGGCTTCGCGAGATTTTTCGCACACAGCTCGCCCGCGTATGCCGCGATCTATTTCCTGTTGATAATCGGGTTCAACTATTTCTATGTGGCGATCACCTACAATCCCATCGAGATCGCAAACAATCTGAAGAAGAACAACGGTGCGATCCCGGGCTACCGACCCGGCAAGCCCACCTCGGACTTCATCTACAACTCGCTCAATAAGATTACGCTGTTCGGCGCGATATTCCTCGGAATAATCGCGATATTCCCGATAGCGTTGTCGTGGATAAACTCCAGCTTCTCGGGCATCTCGCTCGGCGGTACATCGCTGCTGATCATCGTCGGAGTTGCTCTCGAAACTGTTCGTTCGCTTGAAAGCCAGATAATGATGCGTCATCACCCGGGCTTCCTTGACTGATGGGCAAAGACGCGAATAGGAGTACACTATGAATATGATTTTTTTGGGCGCACCCGGCGCCGGCAAAGGAACTCAGGCAGAGGTTGTATGCAAGGAGCTGAACATTCCCGCGATCTCCACGGGAAATATGCTGCGCGAGGCTGTTAAGAACGGCACCGCTGCGGGACTTGCGGCAAAGGAGTATATGGACAAGGGCGAGCTTGTGCCCGACGAGGTCGTAATAGGGATCCTCAAGGACAGGATCGCGGCTGACGACGCCAAAAACGGTTTTATCCTCGACGGCTTCCCCAGAACCGTTGCACAGGCAGAGGCGCTTGAAAAGATGGGCGTAAAGATCGACAAGGTAGTCGAGATCGAAGTAGCCGACGAGGCTATCACAGCGAGAATGTCCGGCAGACGCGTATGCGAGGGCTGCGGAAATTCTTATCACATCGAGTATAAGCCTACCAAGGTTGAGGGAGTATGCGACGCTTGCGGCGCAAAGGTCGTTCAGAGAATCGACGACAAGCCCGAGACCGTACTGGCTCGACTCAAGACTTATCATGAAAAAACAGCTCCGCTCAAGGACTTCTACAAGGCCCAGGGCAAGCTGGTGACCGTTCAGGGACAGGACGAGATCTCCGAGACCTCGCGCCTCACTTTGGCGGCAATAAAGGGTTGATCCTTTTTAGAAAGAGATTTGCCAATGATTCAAATAAAGAATCCTACCGAGCTTAAAGCTATGATGAAAGCGGGAGAGCTTGCAGCGCAGGCATTAGCGCTCGCGGGCAAGAACGCCGTCGCGGGGATCTCGACGTGGGAGCTTGACAAGATCGTCAACGACTACATCGTCTCCAAGGGAGGACATTCTCCCTGCAAAGGCTACGGCGGATTTCCGGGGCACAATTGTTTTTCGGTAAACGAGGAGCTTATCCACGGAATTCCCTCGAAGAAGAAAATACTCAAAGAGGGCGACATACTTTCCTGCGACATCGTAGCCGAGCTTGACGGCTTTATGGGCGACAATACCAAGACCTTTAAGATCGGCAAGGTGTCCGAAGAGGCGGAGCGGCTGATGAAATTCACCGAAGAGGCGCTTTACAAGGGCATCGAGCAGGCAGTCGCGGGAAACCGCGTCGGCGACATATCCCATGCTATTCAATCTCACGTCGAAAGCGGCGGGTATGCGTGCGCAGAGAAGTTTATAGGTCACGGCGTAGGACGCGAAATGCACGAGGATCCCGAGGTTCCGAATGAAGGAAAAGCGGGCCGCGGGCCGCGGCTGATGCAGGGTATGACGATCGCGATCGAGCCGATGGTAAATTCCCACTCAAGGCGGGTAAATATTCTCGGCGACAAGTGGACGGTGGTAACGACCGACGGAAGTCTGTCCTGCCATTTCGAACACACCGTCGCGATAACAAACGGCGAACCTCTGATACTGACACTGGAGAGCCACTGATGAATATTAAAGCCGGAAATGTGGTTATAAGCTCTGCGGGGCACGACAGCGGAAGATTTATGCTGGTAGTGAGAGCTGACGGCGGCTATGTATTCGTAGCCGACGGCAAAGAGCGCAAGCTCGATTCCCCGAAAAAAAAGAACATCAGGCACGTCCGGAGGACTTTAAGCAGCATAGAGCTTGAGGGACTTACGGACAAAAAGCTAAGGCAGACGCTAAGGGCGTTCGCAGAGAAGCAGGTTACAGGAGAGTGAATAATGTCTAAGGAAGACGTACTGGAAGTAGAAGGAACAATTCTGGAAGCGCTCCCGAACGCGCAGTTTAAGGTAGAGCTGTCAAACGGTCACCAGATATTGGCGCATATAAGCGGCAAGCTGCGAATGAACTACATTCGCATATTGCCGGGCGACAAGGTGACGGTAGAAATGTCACCCTACGACCTTACAAAGGGCAGGATCACATGGCGCGCCAAGTGACCGCCGCAAAAGAATAGAACCTTTAAGGAGGGTATTACGATGAAAGTTAGACCTTCGGTAAAACCCATGTGCGACAAATGCAAGGTAATCAAGCGCAAGGGAAAAGTAATGGTAATTTGTGTTGAACCCAAGCACAAACAAAGACAGGGTTAATCCCTATTCCGAGACAGAGGAGGAAAAAGAATGGCAAGAATTGCTGGTGTGGACCTGCCCAAGGAAAAGCGCGTTGAGATCGGCTTGACCTATGTATACGGAATCGGCAGAAAGTCCGCGAATGATATTCTGGCAAAGGCGGGAGTAAATCCCGACACCCGCGTTAAGGATCTTACCGACGACGAGGAAACCAAGATCCGTGAAGTTATCGACAAGGACGGCTATGTAGTAGAGGGCGACCTGAGAAGAATGGTAGCGCTCAACATCAAGCGTCTGGT
>JAFLUD010000011.1:22869-36822 GCA_022508965.1 Oscillospiraceae bacterium | reverse complement strand
GCGTAACAGCGCCTTTTGTCATGTCCTTGACCAATACCGTCACTCCCCAATTTTGTGGGGGCGCTGCCCCCACACCCCCGCCAAAGGGACAATGTCCCTTTGGAATCCCGGATTATTGTGTTTTAATTTGTGTTTGATATTTTATGATTTTTTAAATTTAATTTTTGGATTATTTTTTTAATTTTGCTTCCGCTTTGAGACGCAGGTCGCGCTCCAGAATCACTTTTCTTATGCGGATATTCTTGGGCGTTACCTCTACAAGCTCGTCGTCTTGAATGAATTCAAGGCTCTCCTCTAAGGACATCTGCTTTGGCGGGATAAGCCGCAGCGCGTCGTCCGAGCCGCTGGCACGGGTGTTGGTAAGATGCTTCTTCTTGCAGACGTTTACTACGATATCCCCCGCTTTCGGAGATACGCCGACTATCATTCCCTCGTATACAGGAACGCCCGCGTCGATAAACAGCGTGCCGCGTTCCTGCGCGTTGAACAGTCCGTATGTCACGGCGGTTCCCGTTTCCCACGCGACCAGCGAGCCTTCGGTCCTTCTCGGGATATCGCCGTAATAGGGCTTGTAGCTGTCGAATACGGCGTTCATGATGCCCTCGCCTTTGGTATCGGTGAGGAATTCGCTTCTGTAACCGAAAAGTCCGCGCGACGGAATGAGGTATTCAAGCCGGGTGCGGGAGCCTACGGGGTGCATCTGCACCAATTCTCCCTTTCGTTGCCCCATTTTCTCCATTACGGCGCCTACGGCTGTTTCGGGAATGTCTATTACAAGACGTTCCACGGGTTCGCACTTTACTCCGTCGATCTCCTTATAGAGAACTCTCGGGGTGCTTACGGAAAGCTCGTAGCCCTCTCTTCGCATTGTTTCAATAAGAATGGACAGGTGCATTTCACCTCTGCCCGCGACGTTGAGCGCGTCGGTGGTGTCGGAGTCGGTGACTCTGAGCGAAACGTCCTTTAAGGTCTCTTTCATCAGGCGTTCGCGTATCTGGCGGGAGGTAACGTACTTTCCTTCCCTGCCCGCGAACGGCGAGGAATTTACCGAGAAGGTCATTTCGACGGTCGGCTCGGAGATCTTTACGAACAGCAGCGGCTCGGGATTGCTGACGGCGCAGATGGTCTGACCGATGGTTACGTTCTCTATTCCCGAAAAACATACAATATCGCCGACGGAGGCTTGCTCGACGGGGGTTTTGCCGAGTCCCTCGAACTGATTGAGAGATACTATCTTCGCTTTGAACGGGTCGTGGCGGTTGTGATAATCGCAGACCATAACTTCCGCGTTTTGCTTGATAACACCGCGCTCAATGCGTCCTACGGCGATCCTTCCGACGTAATCGTTGTAATCTATCGAGGACACCAGAAGCTGAAGATCGCCGTTTTCGTCGCCCTCGGGAGGGTCGATGTGCTGTAATATCTTCTCGAAAAGCGGCTTGAAGTCGGTTCCCATTTCGTCGGGATTGTAGGACGAACAGCCCAATCTTCCCGAACAGAATACCACGGGGCTGTCGAGCTGTTCTTCGGTGGCGTCCAAGTCCAAAAGCAGCTCCAATACCTCGTCCACTACCTCGTGGTTGCGGGCGTCGGGGCGGTCGGTCTTGTTGACTACTACGATTATCTTATGCCCAAGCTCTAAAGCCTTTTGCAGTACGAATCTTGTCTGGGGCATGGTTCCCTCAAAGGAATCCACCAGCAGCAGAACGCCGTTTACCATTTTGAGGATACGCTCTACCTCGCCGGAAAAATCCGCGTGTCCGGGGGTGTCAACAATATTTATTTTCACGCCGTTATACATACAGGAGGTGTTCTTCGCGAGTATCGTTATTCCGCGCTCGCGCTCGAGGTCATTGTTGTCCATGACGCGGTCGGCTACCGCCTGGTTTTCGCGGAACGCTCCGCCCTGCTTTAACATCTCGTCGACAAGCGTTGTCTTGCCGTGATCGACGTGCGCGATTATCGCGATATTTCTTAAATCTTCCCTAACCAATTCTATTCACTGTCCTTTTTAATTTTTCCACACATCATTATACAACTTTTTGTTCTCTACTACAAGGGAATTCCCGAAAAAACGTGTTTTTATTTACTTTAAAGCCAAATTTCAGGTTGATTTTTGTGAAATTTGACAACGGTTATGCTGCCAGAGAATACGCGTCTTCCTTTTCCGTGAACACCTGCAATTCTTTGCCGTTGGTCACTATTACTATGTTTCCATTGCTTGCGGTGGAATAGGCGGCTTTGCAGTTAGCTTCGCGTAAACGCTCGAGAACGGTTTTGCGGGGGTGTCCGTAGGAATTGGTCTCGGAGGCTTCAAACACGACGATCTGCGGGGACACGGCTTCCAGAAACTCGTGCGTGCTCGAACCCTCGCTTCCGTGGTGGGCTGCTTTTAACACGTCCGCTTTAAGCTGTGCGCCGTCATGCACCAGATCATGCTCGGCTTCCTCCTGCAAGTCTCCGGTGAACAGGAACGAATTTTCCCCGTGAACAAAACGCGCGACTATTGAGCAGTTATTAACCGAGGGATAATCGTTGTAGTGCGGTGCGGTTATCTCGATAAAGGAATTCTCTCCGAGAATGAATTTTTCTCCGGGTTGGGCTGCTCTGTACGGGATATTTTTCGACTTTAAGGTTCCCATTAAATTATTGTAGGTAACGCCGTAGGGGATCATATCCTTAGGCAGATCGGGCATTATCACAAGCCCCGCGCCGAACCGGTTTAACACCTTGTACATCGCTCCGTAATGGTCGCTGTGCGGGTGGGAGATTATCACCAGATCCAGGCTCTCTACGCCCGCGTATTTCAGAAAGCCTATAACGGTATCGGCGTTTTGGAATTCTCCGCTGTCGATAAGAACGCTGTGATCCTCCGTCAGGATAAGCTCGCAATCGCCCTGCCCCACGTCGATAAAGCTCACAGAGGCTTCTCCCGGAGCCATCTTCACATAAGGCTTTGGGGCGTTCCCGAAAAACCTTGCGGCCTCTATGGCGGTCGGCACTCCGCTTATATGGAAAAGCGCGTCGTTCAGCGCGAAAAACGCCGCCGTCAGCAATATGGCAAGCTCCGCGGCATATTTTATCGCGGAGCGAAGCATTCTATTTCTTTCCTGTTTTATTCTTTTTTCCGACTTTAACATTTTTGCTGTTCCTGCCCGGATTCTGTTTTCCCGCGTTTTTATCGGGAGGGATCAGACATTCCTTTCCGAAGCCTATCAGATCACGGCGTTTGGCTATTGTAAGCGCCTTTTCAACCAGCGCGCGGTTTTTTGGATCGTAATATTGCAGTAAGGCGCGCTGCATGGCTTTTTCTTCGTAGGTTTTCGGGACATAGACGGGTTTCATGGTGTAAGGATCGAGCCCCGTGTAGAACATCGCCGTGGAGATGGTTCCGGGGGTGGGATAGAAGTCCTGCACCTGCTCGGGGCGGATGTTGTGCTTTTTCTCGAAAACCGCAAGCTCCACCGCTTCCGACAATGTACAGCCCGGGTGAGAGGACATAAGATACGGCACTAAATACTGCTCTTTACCGCATTTTTTCGTTGCCGCGTAGAATCTCTTTTGGAATTCCTCGTAGACCTCGATATGCGGTTTTCCCATCAAGTCAAGCACCTTTGCGCTTGCGTGCTCGGGGGCTACTTTAAGCTGTCCGCTGACGTGATACTCAACCAACTCGTCGAGAAACGTGTTGTTCTTATCGAGCAGCATATAATCAAAGCGTATTCCCGAACGAATAAACACCTTTTTGATTTTCTTTATCGAGCGGAGTCTCCGAAGCAGGCGGATGTATTCGCTGTGGTCGGGGTCTATGTTCTTACATGGCGTAGGCGCTAAGCACTTCCTCCCCTTGCACAGTCCGCTGTCCGTTTGCTTTTCGCAGGACGGGTGGCGGAAATTCGCGGTTGGTCCGCCGACGTCGTGAATGTAGCCCTTGAAATTCGGCTTTTCCGAGAGCATTACCGCTTCGTTATAGACGGAATCCTCGCTGCGGGTCTGCACTCTCCTGCCCTGATGCAGCGCTATCGAACAGAAGTTGCAAAAGCCGAAGCAGCCGCGGGAGTGAGTTATCGAAAACTCGATCTCCTGTATTGCTGGAACGCCGCCGAGCTTTTCGTACATGGGGTGATAGGCTCTCATATACGGCAGTTCATACGCGTAATCGAACTCCTCGCGCGTGATCGTTCGCTGCGGAGGATTCTGCACCAGCATCATATTCCCGTGACGCTGGACGACTGTTCTTCCGTAAACCTCGTCCTGCTCGTCGTACTGCTTGCGGCAGGCTTTCGCATACGCTTTTTTGTTCTCGCGGACTATCTCAAACGAATCGCACTGGACGGCTCCGAGCGGCGTGTTCTCGGGCTTTGTGAGGTAACATATTCCCCTCAGATCGTGCATATCCGAGAGCTTTTGCCCGCCTTTAAAACGGTTGAGCATTTCGGATAACGTTACCTCGCCCATTCCATACATCAAAAGATCCGCGCCGCTGTCTGCAAGCACCGACGGCATCACGCTGTCGCTCCAATAATCGTAATGCGCGAATCTTCTCAGCGACGCTTCTAGACCGCCTATCTCGATCTCCGTTTCGGGAAACAGGCGTTTGAGCGCCTTACAATAGGTTATCACCGCGCGGTCGGGGCGGCGCCCGCCTTTTCCTCCCGGAGAATACGCGTCGTCGTTTCGCTTTTTGAGCGATACCGTGTAATTGGATACCATGCTGTCGATATTCCCGCCGGTCACCATAAAGCAATGGACAGGTTTTCCCAATGCTTTGAAATCGGCGTCGGACTGCGGCTGGGCGATTATTCCCACACTGAATCCCGCCGCTTCGATCATCCGCGAGATTATCGCTATTCCAAAGCTCGGGTGGTCGATGTACGCGTCGCCTGTTACGCATATAAAATCAAGCTGCGTTATCCCCAGCTTCTCCATATCCTCTTTTGATACAGGCAAAAACGGCATTTTATTACCTCACCTAACCATCTCGGTTTCTTGTCACAATATCTATCCTTACCTCTTCAAACTGAACTTCGGGAATGCGCTCTTTGCGGAATTTTATCTTGCTGTAATCAAAGTCCTTTTGAACCGATTTAACATAATCGTAGGGATTCTCGATAGGCGTTATGCCAAGCTCTTCGCGTATCCACTTTAAAACAGCCTGCGTCTCGTTCGTTAAAATTTCGAGCGATTTTTTTAGGTGCTCCTCAAACTGCTTACGGCTCATCCAGATAATCTGCTCGGGGGGATTAGCCGAGCCGCAAGCAAGTATCAGTCCCAGAAAGTCCCGAAAGCTGCGCGCCAGCGGATAGACGTTAATATCCGCGCAAGACTCGGGATTTGCGGCAAAAACGGTCTCTTTATAACCTCTAATAAAGCAGTACATGATGCCGTTTTCAAACCCTATCGGGGTGGCGTTTTTGGGATAACACCAATCGGGCTTGTAGCGGTTTTCGGAATACTCCAAATCTATCCGACCGCCGTCAAGATCGAGCGCTTTGTATCTTTCAAAAAGTGTGCTCATACTATCTCCTTTACGATCTTGTTCGCGCGCTCGTAAATCTCGGCTTTGTCAACGGTCGTGAACTCGCCGTTTTCGTAGAGGATCTTGCCGTTCACCACCGTCATTTTTATGTTGCTCTTGCTGCCGGAATATACGAGGTTTTTCGCGATGTTATGAACGGGCTGCATATTCGGCTGATCGAGGTCAATTACCGCGAGATCGGCGAGCTTTCCCTCCGCCAATACGTCACAGTCGTTAAGTCCCATTGCGAGAGCGCCGCCCTTTGTCGCCATTTCCAGCACCTCGAACGCCGGACACGCAGCGGCGTCGTACTCGCGGACCTTCTGCAATGCCGCGACAAGAAACATTTCCTTGAACATATCGAGGCTGTTGTTGGAGGCTGCGCCGTCGGTTCCTATTGCGAAGTTCTTCATTCCGGCGCGGCGCATTTCGCAGATGGGCGCTATGCCGCTTGCGAGTTTGAGATTGGACGCGGGGTTGGTTATCATCCATAGGTTTTTGTCGCGGAAAATTTCCATATCGCGCTCGTCAAACCATACGCAATGGAACCCTCCGCCGCCGTATTCGTACATTCCCAGCTTATCAAAAAGCTGCGTGGGAGTTATCCCGTAACGTTCTTTACAGCCGTCTACCTCCGATTTGGTCTCGCTGTTGTGGGCGAACATAGGCGCTTTGTATTTTTGGGCGAGCTTTGCCAGACCCTCAAGCGTTTCGCGCTTGGTGGTGTACTCCGCGTGGAATCCCAACTGATAAGAGATCAGCGGGTCATAAGAATTGTAGGTGTTGTATTCATCCTCAATACTCTCGACGGTTCCGCCGAAGTCATTTATAGAGCCGCAGATGACCGTGCGGTAGCCCATATCGGTATTGGCTTTCGCGTAGGACGGGAGCTTGAAATACATATCAAAGCTCGAAGTGATCCCGCTTGTGAGATATTCCATATTTGCAAGCTGAGCGAAAACGTAGATCGCTTCCTCGGTGAGCTTGGCTTCATGCGGAAAAACCTGATTGTAAAGCCAATCGTTTAGCGGCAGATCGTCCGCAAACGAGCGCAGGAACGTCATTGCGGAATGAGTGTGAGCGTCCTTGAAGCCGGGGATGATAAGATTGCCGCAAAGGTCGATCTCGCGGTCGAATTCATCTCCCGATCCTTTGGGCTTTTCGGTTCCGATATAGGAAATTCTCGCGCCGTCGGTGTGAAGCTCGCCCTCTATAATTTTCTCATCCTGCATTGTCAGTATCTTCGCGTTGTAAAATCTCAGCTTCATTTTTATTCCCTTTCGTCAATTTAATTTGGAATTGCTATAAATGTAAAACAGCTCCTGGGTCTGGCTGTAGCCCTTTTCCATCTGAGGAAAGGTGCTGTCGAATTCCTCGAAGGCGCTGTGGTCGATATCGTAGGCGGGGCTTTCTTTATATACCCACTTTCCGCCGTCAAGCGCGCCCTCTTTGAGTTCCTTTACCAGTAAGGGGGTGGGGTATATTCCATCGCCGAGGGAGACGTTGTATTTTTTGCAGCTTTTGAAGCCGCTGCTTATGTAATTCTCGGGGTTTCCGAAAATCACTATCGCTTCATAGCCAAGCTCGGCGGCTTTCTTGAAGGAATATTCGAGCAGCATTTTGCCGTAGCCTTTTCGCTGATACTCGGGGAGTATGCTCAGCGGTCCGAAGGTCAGTATTTCCTTTTCCGTGCCGTTTTCGTTTAGCAGCCTGGACTTTGTGAACATTATGTTTCCGACGAGCTTGCCGTCTTCTTCGATAACAAGATCAAGCTCTGGCAAAAAATCGGGGTGAGTTCTCAAAAGATGCGCGAGGTAATGTTCGTCGCAGCCGGGAAAATTGACGTTCCAGAACGCCTTTTTTGTCAGCTCCTCAACGGCTCTGTGATCTTCGGGAAGCTCGTTTCTGATTTTTGTCATAATTATTCTCCGAAAAGTTCTCTAAGTGATTCCGTATACGGATAGCGGCAGATGCCGCGTTCGGTGACTATCGCCGTGATAAGCTCCGCGTCGGTCACGTCAAAGGCGGGATTCCAGCAGTTTACCCCCGCTTCAGCGGTGGGTCTCTCGAAGAATTTTGTCTTGATCTCATCGCCGGAGCGTTCTTCGATAACGATATCAGCTCCGGTTTTACAACCGAAATCTATCGTCGAACTCGGGCAAAAAACATAGAACGGGATATTGTGATACTTCGCGTTTACGGCGACCGAGCGCGTGCCTATCTTATTCGCGGTATCGCCGTTTGCGGCTACCCTGTCGCAGCCGACAAAGCAGGCGCTTATCTTCCCTTGCTTCATCAGCATGGACGCCGCGCTGTCGCATATCAGCGTTACATCTATTCCCGCATGATTAAGCTCAAACGAAGTAAGCCGCGCGCCTTGCAGCAGCGGACGCGTTTCGTCGCTGTACACTCGGAAATTGTAGCCCTTTTCCTTGCCAAGAAGCAGTGTTCCGAGACCCGTGCCGTATTCCGATGCCGCGAGCGACCCCGCGTTGCAGTGGGTCAAAATTCCGTCGCCGTCTTTTACAAGCGTCAGCCCGTTTTCGGAGATGGCGCGGCACATTGCCCTGTCCTCGTCGTAGATCTTTGTACATTCCTCATAAAGCATCGGTAGCGCAAAGCTCTTGTCTTTGCCGTTTGCCGCGTTCAACATACGTTTGACGGCATAGCTTAAATTCACTGCCGTGGGTCTTGAGGAAATAAGAAAATTCCCGAGGCGCGAAAGCTCCGCGTGAAATTCCACGGAATCCTCGAACGGTATCTTTTGCGCCAGAACGTACATTCCGAACCCCGCAGCAATCCCTATCGCGGGCGCTCCGCGGACACGAAGCTCTGAAATTGCTTCGAAAATTTCCTCGGCGGTTCGGAGCTTCAGATACTTTATCTCGTTCGGCAAAAGCGTCTGGTCGATGATCTCTACGGCGGCTTGGTTCTCGGACAGCCGCACGGTAAATATTTTTTCCATAATTCCTCGTTAATTGAAATACACAAGCTCGCTGTCGGCTTTTTCGGTCGGGACTATGCTGTCCGCCAGGATCACGGGTCCCATTCCCTTATAGCAAGCCTGTTTTTCGGCGGTAACGTTTCCGGTGACCTCTACCCAATCGCCGTCTTTGAATTTCTTTTCGTCGGGAGATTTTACGAGAATTCCCACGACTTGGATATCGTCGGCGCAGCAGGTCATCGCCCTGCGCGAGATCACAAAATAGCCTTTGGGAACGTTTGTCGCACGGAATACCATTCCGCGGACACGGATGTTCTTATTCTTATAGCGCGGGGCGTTGCTCATAATGTCGATATACCACAGTCCGAAATCGTCGTGAACGATCTCGATAGGATCGGCGTTCACATCGAACGGCATTTCGTCGTCGCCCTGAAAGCCCTGCTCGACGCTTCCGTCTACATACTCGAACATCATATCTATCCTGGGATTCAGCGCCTTGACTATTCTTCTCAGGCGCAGTTTGTCCACCTTTCCCGGCTCGCAGCGATTGAATATCACAATATCGGAAACCGCAATGTCGTCGGACAGCAGCTGGCGCATATTATTCAAATACATCTCGAACCTGGAATAATCTACGAACATAAATATTTGATAGAATATCCAGTCCTTGGGGGCTTTTACCGCCATATCGCGCAGGCTCCACATTCCGTTATACTCGAGCATTACGCGTGTGGGCTTGTGCTTTTTTATCAGCGCGGTGAGATTTTCGGGGTTGAAATCGTCTTCGTCCTCGAAATATTCCACTACCGAATTGGACGCCTTGATTATCCTCTCGTCAAACTCTACCTCGCCCTGCTCGCAGGCTATCACAAGCGTTTTTTCACCCCTGCTGAACTGTTTGTCGTTCAGGGTATCCTGAATGAAAGTGGTCTTGCCGCTTTCCAAAAACCCTGTCATCAGATATACGGGAATTTCCATTTCTTTCTCCTATTACTCGACTTACACGCCAAAGAGCGCCTTGATCTTATCTTCGGCAAGCTCCGAGCCTATTACGCACATTCTGCCGGTTACGTCTGCCGAGCCTGTGCGCACCTCGTATTCCTCGGGAACAAAGTCGAAATGATACCAGACGCCATCGCCGGGAACAATACCCTTGGCTCTCAATACAACGCCGAATTCCTCGCCGGACAGCTTTCCGAGAGCGGTTTCAAGCTCCTCCTTGGTGAACTTTTTCGCGGATTCTATTCCGATAGAAGTGAACACCTCGTCCGCGTCATGGTGGTGGTGATGGTGATGTCCGTGGTCGTGATCGTGTCCGCAGCAGTCGTGGTCGTGATCATGATGATGGTGGTGCTCGTGTTCGTGTTCTTCATCGTGGTCATGATCGTGGTGATGGTGGTGTTCGTGTTCTTCATCGTGGTCATGATCGTGATGATGGTGGTGTTCGTGCTCCTCGTCATGATCATGGTCGTGGTGGTGTGAATGTCCGCAGACGGGGCAGATTTCCTCATCCTTGAGCAGCTCATCGGCAAATTTGTTCTCGGTCTCCATGGCGGCGAGTATCTGCACGCCGTTTATCTCGTCCCAGGGGGTGGTGACGATCGTAGCGTGGGCGTTAAGTTCCCTTATCATTGCGACTGCTTCCGCCAGCTTCTCCTCGGAGAGCTTCTGGGTGCGGCTGAGAACAATTGTCTTGGCGGTTTCTACCTGGTTTTTATAGAATTCGCCGAAGTTCTTCATATACATCTTGATCTTGGAGGCGTCGGCTACGGTGGTGTAGCTGTTGAGCGTGATCTTGTCGCTGCCGATGCCAAGAACCGCCTTGATCACGTCGGACAGCTTGCCTACGCCGGACGGCTCGATAAGGATCCTGTCGGGCGCAAACTCGTCAAGCACCTTTTGCAGCGCTTCGCCGAAGTCTCCCACCAACGAGCAGCATATACAGCCCTGGTTCATCTCGGTGACTTGGATCCCCGCTTCCTTCATAAAGCCGCCGTCAATACCGATCTCGCCAAACTCGTTCTCGATAAGCACGAGCTTTTCATTGCTGTACGCCTCCTTGAGCAGCTTTTTTATGAGAGTGGTCTTGCCGGCTCCCAAAAAGCCCGAAAATACATCTATCTTTGTCATTTTTGATACCCTCTTTCTAGTATTTTCCAATTAATCGGAATAAATTCCAATATATATTGTACCACATTTTTCTCAAATAGTCAAGATATAGACAAAAAAACAGCCCGAAAACCTTTCGGGCTGTTTTGGAGTTATCAAATATGAGTATTAATGTAGTTTATCAGCGCGCCGATCTGAGGCTTGGAGAACTGCGCGTCCGCGCCTACGCTGTTGCCCTTTGCTCTCATCTGCTCGTTGATAAGCGAGCTGAACAGATATACGGGGATCCTGCTGAGCTCTTTGTCGTCCTTGATGAGCTTGGTAAGGTGGTGACCGTCCATCTGCGGCATTTCTATATCGCTGATGAGGCAGGAGATATGCTCGAGTATGTCTCCGGGGAGCGTCTTGTGTCCGCTGATGTAATCCCAAGCGTCTCTGCCGTTGTCGAAGGATACGATATTCTTATATCCCGCCTCGGCAAGCGTGCTCTGGATAAGGGTATTAAGGAACGGGGAATCCTCGGCGATAACTATGTGCTTTTCTGCCTTTTCCTCGTCTGCCTGGGTCGCTCCGGAAGCGTCTATTACGGCAGAACGGTTGATATCCGAGACGATCTTCTCGAAGTCAAGGATAAGTATGATCCTGTCGCTGAGCTTCGCGATTCCCGTTGCGATATTTGTAGCACCGTCGCCGGATATTCTCGGCGGCTTTTCAATGTCTTCCCACGAAATTCTCTGAATTCCCTTTACGGACGTAACGTGGAAGCCAACGTCCATCTGGTTGAAGTTGCAGATTATCAGAAGATCGTGCGTCTCGTCGGTGCTCTCTTTATTGAGTACCTTATGTAAATCTATTACGGAGATTACCTTATCACGCGGGGTGAATACGCCCTCGAATTCCTCGGGGGAATCGGGTACGGGTATCATCGGCTGATAATTCATTATCTCGCTTACTTTTGCGATGTTTATTCCGAAGTTCTGGTGTCCTACCATAAACTCCAGCACTTCGAGTTCATTTGTTCCGCTTTCAAGGAGAATATTGCTTTCCATATAAAATGCTCCTTACCTATTTTTTCCATAATGTATGCTTTTACAGCTATCCATTATTAATACTTATATTATACTATATTCTTTCAAAAAAATCAAGAGATTTTGTTATTTTTATTCTTTTTTTTATAATTTTTTGAAAAACACTTGACAAATTCTTGCGGATATGTTATACTTACAGTAAGTAAAAAGAACTTTTCGCAGCAAGGAGGCTTGTGTTATGGAAATGTCTATCGCGGCAATGTCTATGGGTATGGCTATGTCCAATATGCAGAGCGCATTGTCTCTTAGTATGCTTAAAAAGACTATGGAAGCTACCGAGGAGACCATGGCGGCTTTCACTAAGATGATCGACAATATGCCTTCCCCCGATGGCAGAGGTCAGTTGTTGGATATCAGAGTTTAATTCTCAGAAACAAAAAGCTCCTCTTATTATGAGGAGCTTTTTTTATTTGTGTCAAACTACTTGGAAAATGTAGAATTTCAAGTAGTCGGTTTCGGGGACGTTCCACAGGATCGGGTGGTCGGGAGACTGGCGGCGGGCTTCGATCTGCCGCAGCGAAACGTCGGCGTCCGCTGCGGCATCATGCAGCATCTGCTTGAACAACGGTTCCGTCATGAAATGCGAGCAGGAACAGGTCGCAAGGTACCCGCCGCGGTTGAGCAGGCGCATTGCCTTTAGGTTTATCTCCTTATATCCGCGGATGGCGTTTTTCACCGTGCCGCTGCTTTTGGTGAACGCCGGAGGATCGAGTATTATGAAATCGTAGGGGCTTTTCCCTGCTTTATACAGCTCGGTCAGGAAATCGAAGACGTTTGCTGTTGTGAACTGCATATTCTCCGCCAGGTTGTTCAGCTTGGCGTTGTTTTTTGTCATCTCTATCGCGTCCTCGGAGATATCAACGGCGTTCACGAGCTTTGCGCCGGCGGCCGCGGCGTTCAGCGCGAAGGCTCCCGTATGCGTAAAGCAATCGAGCACGGTTCTGCCCTTGGCTATTTTCCGTATTGCAAGGCGGTTGTATTTCTGGTCGAGGAAAAAGCCGGTTTTCTGGCCGTTTATATAATCAACAGAGAACTTGATACCGTTTTCGGTGATCTCGGTTACTCCGGGGAGGTCGGTTCTCAGACCGTTCCAGAAGCCTTTGTATTCCTCGAGACCCTCGAGTTCTCTGATCTTTACGTCGCTGCGTTCGTAAATCGCGGAGGTTTTCTCGCCGAGCGCGTTTAGTTCCTCAACCAAAAGCCCGTAAAGCAGCTCCTTGATTCGCTCTATTCCAAGCGACAAAACCTGCGTTACGAGTATGTCGCCGAATTTATCCACGGTGAATCCCGGGAAACAGTCGGCTTCACCGAAAATCAGCCGGCAGCAGGCGAAATCCTCGCCCATGACCGTCTTGCGGTATTCCAGCGCGTAGCGGATCCTGCGGCGGTAAAATTCTCGGTCGAATTTGTCGTTGGCGTTGCGGGAGATTATCCTCACGCGGATCTTGGAGCAATCGTTTATGAATCCCGTGCCGAGAAAGCGCTTTTTTGCGCTGTAAATGTCCACCAAGTCTCCGTTTTCGTAGTTTCCGCTAAGTTCGGTAAGCTCGTCGGAGTAGACCCACGGATGCCCGCCGCGAAGCGCCGCTTCGCCTTTCGGCGTTATATATCCCTTGGGAAGCTGTCTTTCCATTTTTATTCCTCACATAAAATAGCCCTCCCACCCGGGAGGGCTATCTGTTATTACTTGTTTTCCTTACGCTTCTTAGCGGAGAGCGCTGCTGCGATTGCCGCGCCTGCTGCGCCTAAAGCGAGTCCGGCAGTTGCATCCTGAACGCCTGTGTTCGGGTTTGCTCCGAGCGGAACATCGTCATCGGGAATCTCTACGTTGTCGAAGTCGATGTCGGGTCCTGCGGGAGTCTCCGGAATGGGATCGTCGTCACCCTCGGTCATATCGAAGTCAAGATCGGGTGTGTCGCCCTTCGGAACATCGTCGTCGGGAATCTCTACCGTGCCTTCATCGGGCTCATCGGGCGTATCGTCCGGAGGAGTAGGATCGTCGTCGTTGTCGGGCGTCGGATCTCTGTGAGAAGGCTTGCTGGGCGGAGTTGTGGGTTTAGGATCATCGCCCTTGTCATCGTCGGAATCGGAATCTGTATCAGTGTCCGTATCGGTGTCTGTATCAGTATCCGTGTCGGTATCTGTGTCAGTGTCCGTATCGGTATCTGTGTCAGTGTCCGTATCGGTATCAGTGTCAGTATCCGTATCGGTATCAGTGTCAGTGTCCGTATCGGTATCAGTGTCAGTGTCCGTATCGGTATCTGTGTCAGTGTCCGTATCGGTGTCAGTATCAG
>JAFLUD010000011.1:0-22769 GCA_022508965.1 Oscillospiraceae bacterium | reverse complement strand
TATCTGTGTCAGTATCCGTGTCGGTGTCTGTATCCGTATCGGTGTCTGTGTCAGTATCTGTGTCAGTGTCTGTGTCAGTATCTGTGTCAGTGTCCGTATCGGTATCTGTGTCAGTGTCCGTATCGGTATCTGTGTCAGTATCCGTATCGGTATCCGTGTCAGTGTCCGTATCGGTGTCTGTGTCAGTGTCCGTGTCGGTATCTGTGTCAGTGTCCGTATCGGTATCTGTGTCAGTGTCCGTGTCGGTATCTGTGTCAGTATCCGTATCGGTATCCGTGTCAGTGTCCGTGTCACCGTCATCATTATCAACGTCGTTGTCGTTGTCGGAATCGGTGTCGGTATCCGTATCGCCGTCGGTCTCATCGTCGCCGCCAAGATCGTTGTCGGCATCGGCATCGCTGTCGTCAGGATTGGTGTTCTCTTCCTCCTGCGAGCTGTCCTGCTCGGAGGTTACATCATCCTCTTCAACATCGCCGTCTTCAAAGTTACCTCTCTCGGGAGTTACCTGGTGGATCTCTGCGTTCAACAAAACGGTATCGGCAATAACTGCGCCGCTTATCGGACCGCCGTTCTGGAAAGTTGCGTACGGTGCTACGAAAATACCGCCGTTCATGTTGGTAGTGATCCTACCGGTGTATGTACCGAAATTAAAGGTTACGTTTGCAGCAGACTTGAGCCAATCCTCGTTGTTTATGTTGCCGAAGTCTACAGAATAGGTATCTGCATGAGTAATAACATTTATGATCAATTTCACTCCGTTATTATTCGTGAGCAGAGCCTTGATAGTATCAGCATTGGACGGAATGTCCTTAGCATCAACGTTTACGATCATTGTCTGACCGGGCTGAACGCTGCCTAAGCCGATAGCATTAAGAGCATCATTCAGCGCTTTTGCAGAATCCTCAGCAGAGAACTCGGTCTCGTCGATAAGCGCCTGACCCTTTTCGGCAATATTGTCAAGGGTCGCGCCAATATTGGAGTACAGATCTGCTTCGGTCGCTCTGCGGAGCTTGATCTGGTCGACCTTGCCTCCGCACTCGATCTTGTAATCAATGCCGTTGGCAGTAAAGCCAAGGCCGTGTCCGTTATCGAGCTCTCTGTTTTCGGTGAAGTCGAAGCCCAGCACGATCTCGTACTTGGTGTCGGCGTGGATAGCGACCCTAAGCGTTGTGTCGGAGGGAGCATGAGCAAGGTAGCAGGTATATACGCCGTTGCCATTAGTTCCCTTTGTAGCAACATTGCTGTTGAATACGTCGAGTACGGGCGCATTCTCTACCGCAACATTGCCCTCAACGTGCATATTATTGATATTCTTCGCAAAGACGCCATAATCGCTTATGCCGCTGAGTTCTTTGTTGAAGTCCCTAGCGGTACGCGCCTGATCGGTTGCAACAAATACGTTGGAAGCAATCGGCTCATACGCAGGATTTACGCCTTGGTTATTATCGGCACTCTGCTTGGTCAAGTTCTCAAAGTCTTCGTTGGAGGCCGGAGCCGCAGAAGCCGCAAGAGCTGTAGCCCGCGATCCAAGTACCGTAACCGCGAACGCAAACATAAAGGCAGCTTTGCCCTTATTCGGTTTCCTTTTCTTATTATCATTTTCAGCCATAATAAGCACCTCCACAAGATATAGTCGATTGAATGCCATTGGCATCAATATACTTATAGCCTACTTCTATTTATTACATTATAACATACTCTATTCTAGTTGTCAAGCACTTTTACAAAAAAATTGCACAAAATTTTGTGAAAAACGTAGATTTTTTTTTACATTCTTTTAACTTAAGCGTTTTTGCATAATTTCGGGGCTATATGCGTAATTAACTGCCGTTTCGGCGGTGATTATCCCGTCCTTGAACATTTTGAGGATGCAGCTGTCCATCGTCTGCATTCCGGGAGCGGATTGCAGGATGGTGTCTATCTGGTGGGTCTTCTCTTCGCGGATGAGCGTTCTTATCGCGCTGTTCATGGTCATTATCTCAAACGCGGGAACCAGTTTTCCGTTTACTGTCGGAAGCAATTGCTGTGAGACCACGGCGTTTAGCACCATTGACAGCTGGATCCTTATCTGATGCTGCTGGTTTATCGGGAATACGTCGATTATTCTGTCGATCGTGTTTGCAGCACCCAGGGTGTGCAGCGTTGACAGCACCAGCTGTCCCGTTTCGGCGGCGGTCATTGCCACGCTTATCGTTTCGTAATCGCGCATTTCCCCGAGAAGAATCACGTCGGGAGACTGTCTGAGCGCAGCACGGAGCGCGTCGATGTAGGTTACGGTGTCTATATTGATCTCGCGCTGGCTTACTATGCATTTGGCGTGCTTGTGCAGAAACTCGATGGGGTCTTCTATTGTTATTATATGCCCGGAACGCTCATTGTTGATTTGGTTTATTATGCAGGAGAGCGTGGTGGATTTGCCTATGCCGGCGGGACCTGTGACGAGCACTATGCCGCTTTTGGCTTTGGACAGCCTCATTACTTGCTCGGGGATACCGAGAGTCTCGGCGTCGGGAAGCTCGAACGGCACATATCTCAGCACCGCGGCGTATGAGCCGCGCTGTTTATAGATATTTGCACGGAATCTTCCCATTCCCACAACCGAAACGGAGAAGTCCATTTCCCTGTCGGGCATATTATCGACGTCGAAGGTAAATCCCCCGAGCTTGTAAATCTCGTGCGCGAGGTGCTTGGTCTCGTCTGTGGTGAGGTGGCTGTCGCCGATCTTGACGAGCTGTCCGTTCGCCTTGTAGCTTAGTCCCGCACCCGAAATTATGAATATATCCGACGCTGAATTGTCCGTTGCTGTTTTAAGTATTTCAAGCAGCTCCATTTTTTCACTCCTACATTATATAATATATTATTAACTTCGCCTTAAAATGTTCCGTCCCATACATTTATATGAGAATCGTCGTCGTTTGAGGATATTGACTTGCTCTGCCAACGGGTTATCTCATATTTCCCGTTATTTTTGAAGGTTACCTCGACTGAAAGCTTCTGGCGGTCGTTGATCTCCACCGAGTAGACTGCCTTACAGCCGCCCCTTGTCATCGATGTTGTAACGCCGTCTATCTCCCCCGCCGCAAGCTCGAAGCTTTCCTCAAAAAAATCAGAAGCGACAGCGGTTTTCGCGCACTCGTCAAGCTGCGCGAGTATCTGCTTTGCTTTGGAATCCGCGGCGTAGTATTGTCTTAAAAACTCGCCGCTTCGCTCGTTGAACGCGTCGTTGGAGCCTGCCGCGCGCAGGCTCAGCACCGCGAAGATCGTAAGGCATATCGACGCGAATACGATCATTACCGAAACATAGCCTACGCCCATGCCCGCGCCGCGCACTTTCTTTTTGTTATTCATACGCGTTACCTCCATCGGGCAAATACGCCGAACAGGACAAAGCATACAGCTCCTCGCCGTCTGAGCTGAAAACCATATTCAGCTCGCACAGCTCGCCTGCCGATGTTTTTTTGCGCTGTTCGGAGGCGTTAAGGCAGATCTTACCGTCGGCGGTGTATATCTCGGTGTTCGAGCCGTCGGTCGTGTTGATCTCGGGGTTTTCCCAGACAATTTTCGCGGCTTCAACGATATTTCCGCTTTCGAAATACGCTTCCGCGAGGGTCTGGGCGCATAGTATCACGCTTTCAAGCTCGCCGCTTTTTCGGGATTTGATATCCGCCGCGGCAAACACTTGGAGTATCACCGCTCCCGAAATGCTGAAAAACAGCAGCGCTATGATGATCTCCGCCAAAAACAAATTGATCGGACGGCGAACGCCTTTATTTACTGTTTTCAGGGAAATCACCTTCTTACCAATGTAAAGCTTTCTTCATCGCCGAGAACTATCGTTATCCTGTACCAACTGCCGTTCTCGGTTATATTCAGGGATTTAAGATCGAATATCTTGTCTCCGCCGGATATCTCCGGCTCGTCTTCGGAGGATATGCTCTTTTCGTACAGTGCGCCGTCGCGGCAGTAGATTATATTCGTGATGCCGCCGCTTTTCAGCACCAGTCCCCTGCCGTCCTCGACGATCTCCGCGCTTTCGGAGCTTTTGATCTTATTGGAAACATATCTGAGCGTTGCCGACGCGCCGAAGGTCTTGTCGAAGTTCGAGCTGATGCGGCTGTAGGTTCCAGCGGCAACGGCTATGATCATCAGCATACAGCCGGTGAACAGCAAAAACAGCAGCATACTGCCGACTGTTCCCACAGAGTCGCTGAGGCTTTTGTTCTGATAATTCCTCAAGTTGCCGACCGCCTTTCAAATACATTCACAACGGGACGGATATTGTCCGCGAAGCACTCGTAATGCACGATATATTTTTCGGAATCGTATATCACACCGTAATTTTCCTTTAAATGCTCTATATTCGGGGGATATGCTCCCTCGATCGCATAGCACAGCGTGATACCGTTTTCCACCGTAGTCTTAACGGCGGTAAGCTCGCTTTGCTCGGCGGCTTTTGAGGTGTTGCCGAGCGCAATGCACAGCCACACGATTATTCCCAAAAACAAAACCGACGGAACTATATACGCGAGCGCCGCTTTTAATGTATACCGTTTCATAAATTCCACCTATCCCATGACCGACATAATGTTCATAAGCGGGATCATTACCGTAAGAAGGATCGCGCCAATAACAGCCGTGAGCACAATTACTATCGACGGCTCGATGAACGCTACCAAGCCCGACGCGGATTCCATCGCCGCGTCGCCGCAGCGCTCGGAGAGCTTTTTCCACGCCTTTTCAAACGAGCCGGAGCTGTATGCGATCTTAAGAGAGCGTGCGTGCATTGCGGGGAAGATTCCGGCGGAGGCGATAACGTCCGCGAAGTATTCTCCGCTTAGGACCTTTTCGCGGCAGCTTAGCAGCTTTTGCACCAGCTTTTTATCGTCGACAAGCTGCGCGGAGTATTCGAGCATTTCGTCGGGAGCTATTCCCGATGCTACCATCATGCTGAGCGCGCCCGAGATCTTCGACAGCGAAAAACTCTTGGACATTCTTCTTGTGGGCGGAAAAGCTGCGAGGAACGCCGAAAACTTCCGTCTGAAGCCGGGGATATTCGACAGCAATGCTATTGCCGCGGAAATTGCGATTATCGCAAGCAATACTATCAAGAGTGCGGTCCCGACGCCGTATGCCACGTCTACGGTGTTCTTTACGGACTCTGTGATCGAGCTGTCGAACTGGGAGAAGATATCGCCGAACATCGGGATTACCAGCACTATCAACACCACGATTACCGCTGTCATCATTACCAGAAGCATCAGCGGATGTAGTACCGCAGAACGGATAGTTCTCTGAAGCTCGGCGCGGTCTTCGTAGAATTCCGCGAGACCCGAAAGAACTTTCTCAAGCTGTCCTGTCATTTCGCCTATCTTCACCATTTTTACAACGTAATCGGGGAATACGCCGCTGCTTTCCATTGCCTGCGCCAAGGTCTCATTATTATTCAGATCATCGAGCAGCGAATCGCACACGGACATTATCTTCTTGTCGTCTATGTCCTCGCAGAGAATGCCTATGCCGTCGCTCAGCTGCATTCCCGCATTGAGCATAAGCGCAAGCTGCTCGCAGAAATATGCTATTTCATCGAAATTAAGTTTTCGTACCATTTTCTTCTCTTTCCTTATTAATAATAGTATATCGCGGTATAATTCGACGGGTTGGATATATAATTTGATATCTGCTTCTTATCCTTGGAGGTGGAATAGAAGGTCGCGTCCGCAATGTTGTATCCGTTGTTTTTAAGCAGCAGCTCGGGGGTTATCCAGCCTGTCTGTTCGGTGTAGATCTCGTTCCACGCGTGATAGATGTCCGGAGACGCGTAGCCGATGACCAGCCTCGTCGGGATCCCCTGAGAACGCAGCATTGACGCCATAAGCGACGCATAATCAAAGCATATCCCCTTTTTCCGCGAAAGCGTTACATCGGGATCGGGAATATAGCTGCTTTTTACCGTTGCCGCTAAATCGTAGTCGTATGTAATGTTCTCGGTGACCCATTGGAAGATCGCGGCTATTTTTTCGATGTTGCCCGTTTTGCCCGCGCAGACCTCCGCGCCTTTTTTTACGCAGTTGGAATTCTGATTGTAATTGGTATACTGCGTCGGCACGGTGTACGGCGCGCGGGGATTCGTCATATTGACCTCGAAGGTCACGCTGGTCACCATAGCGTAGGATGTGCCCTCAACAAGCTCGCGCAGCTGTACGGTGTAGGTGCCGTTTCCGTACATCAGCGGGTAATACTCTACCCTGCCGTTTACGTTGACCTCGGGATTGTATGCCGTCTCGCCGCTTTTTTGTATGATCAGCCTGCTTCGGGATTTGTTGCCTGTATACTTCGCGGAAATATACCCTTCATTCGCGTTTGAATAATCTATTACTCCGTTGGTGCCGACGGCGGTTTTGGTGCCCGGGGAGGTCGGCATTTTGACTTTCGGTATCACTACCTCGGGCGGAGGCTTTGTGCTCATCGAGGAGCTGCTTGACGTGGAGCTGACATCGCTGTTCGGAGGGTCGGAATTCGGCTCGGAATACGAGCTTTCCTGACCGCTGTTCTCTTGATCCGAGGAATTGCCGTTGCTGTCGGGATCGCTTGAATTGTCGGAATGGTGGGTGTTGTCGGAGCTTACGGAGCTATGGTCGCTTGATTCCCCGGAATTATCGGAGCTGTTATCGGAATTTCCCGAAAAATACGAGGGATCCGGCCCGGTATCGCTTGAGCCCATGGAATTGTCGCAGCCCGTAAGCAGCACCGACAATGCGGCAAGCGAGGCGGCGATGATTTTTATTATGTCCGGAGCCCTTCCGGAACGTCTGATATTCATAATGATCATCCTTTCCGGAAGAGTTACTCACTTATCGCGGTGCAGCTTAAGGTCTCTCAGAAGAATGTAGTCTTCATCCAAAGCGCTGAAAACCTTCTGATCGGTGCCGCGGACTATTTGTGTGATATACTCCGCGGTCTGTCTGTAAAATTCCTCTTCATAATGAACGATATGCTTTCCGCCGAGCGGATAGCTGTCGGAGGAATAGAAGTTCTTGGAAATGTCTATCACATAACAGCCGGTTATGCTTGCAAAGCGTTCCTCACAAAGAGAGATGAACTTCTTCTTTATCGCGAACATACTGTCGTCCATTTTCTCTAAGTGGAAATCCTGTGTTATATAAGTGTTTTTCGGATCGGTTTTTATGAGAATGATATTCTCGTCGTAAAGATCGAGTATCTCGTTTGAAAACCTCGTTATCCCGTCGAAGCAATACTTCATGTCACGCTTTTCAAACAGGTAACATTCGGTGCAGTCTTTTTTTATCTTGTTGTAGAATCCTGTTCTCTTGAGGAAATCGTCGGATTCGAACAATGAGCCGTGATAGTCAAGCATCGGGCAGATAAGATCGTAAAAATCCACCACTATCCACTGGGCGTCGCTTTGCTCGAGAACCTCAAAGCCGTTTCTGTTGAACGCGTCGAGCGTTATCTGTCTGCGCCATTTGTTGTTGCAGAATTCCTCGGCGCTCTCGGGGAAATTGATCTCAATGGGCTTTTCATCCGACAGGATCGCCGCCTGCATATAGATATATTTCCCGACAAACGCGTTTTTACATTGGTTAAGCGACTCTCGGGAAACACAGCTTCCCCAGATATCGACCGTCGCGTCGCTTAAAGCCGACAGATAGCGGCTGAGCTGAGGTTTTCCGCGAAGCAGGAACACAAGCTCGGCGCTGCTCTCATCAACCGAGGCTTTTATCTCTCTCGACAATATCCGCGCTATTCTTTTTACGATATTGTAATGCCCGTTGAACGCGGGAGCGTAAAAATCATAGGGCTTTGTAAGATTGCCTTTTTCGACGAGGTTGATTATCTCGGCGGCGCGGATAAGCTCCTCTGCGCCAACATCGCCGGCGAAGAATTCCTTTACGAAAATAAGGTCGGTTTTTCCCGCCTGCTTTAAACGCATGATGCGCTCGCTGTTTCTTGCCGCGAAATCAACATTGGTATACGCTATCAGCTTATCGGCGGCGTTTTCCATATCCAGCAGTCTTTTGTGATACGAGCGAAGCTCCATGCTTTCATAGTATTTCATCGCGCGTCTGAACCACGACTGCACATCGGGTGTGTCTATATACGTTCTGCCCGTGCCGGAGGCTATCTCGTTCGCCGCCCTGCAAGCGTCGGCATAATAATCCTCTTCAAAGGTTATCAGAGAATCGTCCTCGACAAAATATTTATCGGCAAGGTCCACCACCGCGGGATGCACAAGATTTATGAAGTAATCCTCCATTTCACGCATAAGGCGGTTCTGGCGTTCCTTTTCGGGAACGGTTCTGAGCTGGACGCCCTTTTTGCGCTTGGACGAGATGTTGCATCTGAAAAGGATAATTTTCTCGCTCGGAATTGCTTCAAGCAGCTTCTTCGCAAAGCTGTTTACGAGCGGCTTCCAGACTACGTCGCCGAAAGGAGCGCGGATTCTCGCCCAATCGCCGCGGTGTTCCTCATAAAACTTGGACTTGCGGAGTTTATTTATATTGGAATAATAGCAGCCCTCATGCTCGATATGCTTAAAGCATGATACCGTCGCCGCAGTATAGAAATCCACCGCGACAAAATCGGGCTTGGTGTTCTCGATATAACCGCCGATGTCTTTGCTTATGTCAAGCGCGAGGGTGCGGTCGATGCCGTCCTCGGGAACTTCATAAACGTTCTTGGCTCCAAGAGACAGCGGCGAGAGGTACATCGCCCCGACGTCGGTCTTAAAGCTGTTGTCCGCGGAGAATATTCTGTACAGCACGGACGACCCCGCGAGCAGCACGGACGGCTTCGCGGACTGCATCTTTATCTCGGTTCCGATGAACTGGCGAGTCCTCTTGGCAGATACGCGGCATTCTTCGTTATGAGGGGGATTTGCGCAGACGACTGCCGCACCGAAATCGCGTTCCTCGCTGAAGCATGGGATATAGGAATACGAAGCGGTTACGGCTTCATTCTCCCTCGACAGATCGACGCGCAAAATAGCGCCGTCGCGGTGTTCTCTCATCTCCGACATGGTCGTCAGAAAATTTCCCAGAGAATACGCGCAGGGAACCTTTTTTCCGCCGCTTATTTCTACATATTCAAAGCGTTCTACCGTATGGGTGTGCGAGCCTACGATCAGATCGGCGCCCGACTCGGCTATAAACTTTGCTTCCTCGAGCTGGGAATTTCTTATTTTATGAGAATTGGCGCCGCCCCAATGCATAACGGCGACGATATACTCCGCGCCCATTGTGCGGACGGTGTTGATAAGCTCTACGAAATACTCGCGGTCGTATTTTCCCGACAAATTCATAAGAGAATTCTTATCGGTTTTTTCGGGAAGCATGGTGCAGGCGATGATCCCCACTTTAAAGCCCTTTACTTCCACGAGAACGGGATTGTCGCCGTATGTTCCGATGTTTCTCATGCCAGATCTTTTTATCTCGGAAACGGTATTGCGAAGCCCCGTGTCCCCCGCGCCGAGGCAATTGTCGTTCGAGGTTATTACTCCACCGAAGCCCGCGCTTGCGACTGCCGATACAAAGGTAGACGGCGCGTTGCTTTTTACGGGAAGTTCCGTCAGACGCTGCTGCTCGTGCTCGTACGGGAAGCCGTCATAGCACACGGGATCGAGAACTCCCGCGGCGAAATCGGCTTTTTCCAACGTCCCGCGAATGTTCTCAAAGGCTCTGAAAAAGTCGTAGCTATGCTTTTGCGCGGCCTTCTGGTGATTTACCGCGCACATTATATCACCCGCGAACATGAGCGTCGCTTTTTGTTCTCCGAAATTATAAGCGCGCTCTACCGCGACCTTGGTGCGGAAAGTCTGTCCGTCGGACGAGGTGATCTTTATATAACAAACGCCCTTGGAATTCGCTGTTACAACGCCCGTGGAGCTTACCGACGCTATCGCTTCGTTTTCCGAATGATACGAGATGGAGGGGTTTTCTGTATTATGCTCGCAGATAAGCTGAGCGGTCTCTTTTACTTTAAGGCACAGCGCGCCCTGCGCTTTCAATCTGTCGCAGGAGGGAATGAACTTGCGCTTTCTGGTCGGCTCGCTCATTACCTCGGAATTGTTCTTGTTGAAAAACGCGCGTATCTCGACCAAATACCCTTTATTGTTCCGAAGCCCCGTGACCGTTTTTTCACAGCCCTGGGAATAGCGCGATTTTATACATTTGAACGGGTTTTCCTCGGCATAGAAAAACAGCTTGTAGCCGTCGGCGCCAAATACCGGATTCCATTTGATATACACCGCGCCGTCCTTGCCGACAACCTCAAAGTCCTCGGGTGGATTCAATTTCTGAGACATTTACACACCCCTTTCGGAATTAAGTAATTAATCCGATCAGTCTTCCCTTAGCGCGTCCAGCTTTTCGTAGTTTCTGTACAGCGAATAATACGCGCCGCAAAAATGCTGAATGTCGTCTATTCTCATTCTGAAATCATCATGACGAACAAAGAACGAACCCAGCGCGCTGTCGGGATTTTGAAAATACATCACATACTCGGGATAGCCGTAGCCGTTTAACATATACTCCGCACGGCGGAATATCGTCTTTATAAAGAATTTTTCGTCGAATTCCTTTAAATAGCCGCATTTGAGCTTTTGCTCTTTGATCCTCGTGTACAGCTCGAACGAAACGCACAAAAGCTCGAGGAACGTGTGATATGTTGTCGGCTGATTGTAGATCCTCTCGAGATTGACCTGAACATTCCTCAAAGCAAAGTTCAGGTATTTTTCTTCGGGAAGATACTTTGTAAGTTCATTCAGGGCATACGCTACCCAATGGTCGGCGTACCTGGTATAATCCTTTTTGATAAAGCGGTTTGCGGCTGCCTGAGCGGCTTCCAGAAAACGGCGCTTTTTCGTAAGTCCGAACAGCCGGCTTAGCGCGAACACAGTTTCTCCGTCATAATACACCGTTCTGAACTTATCGCGCGGCGCCAACGACGGGTATTTCAACACATGGAAAAAGCTGCCGTCGCGTTCGTCAAAAAGCTCGAGAATTCCGTTGCCGAGTTCTACGGCGAGCTTTTCGTACTTAGTGTTTCCGACTATATTCATATACTCGGTGAGCATTATTATCGCGACCGCGTTGCCGCCTATCTTTACCTCGCCGCGGGTCTTGTCGATAAGATACAGCACGTTTTCCCTGCCGTCTTTGTTCGGATACTTATAGGAGGCGTTGCTTATCATATAATTTATCGCGCTTTCTGCCTGCTGTAATATGAACTTCTCTCCGGTTATCCGATAGGCGCAAAGCAGGCTCCAGATCGAAGTCGCGTGGCGCAAAATATTGTACCCAGCTATCTCCTTATGGAAAATAGGATATACTCCGTAATCGAATTTTCCGTCCAATCCGATCTGCATCGCGAGATAATCCGCCGACGTTGAAATTACTCTCAACGCAAGTTCTTTATCGAAACGCTCTGTAACGCGTCTGCCGCAGTTGTTGCCCTCGGAATACAGCTCGAAAATATTGCTCTTTTCGTCGCAGAACGCGCTCTTGCAATCAAACAGTATCACCTCGTCGGGGAACTGTGTGAGCGTTTTAAGCTCGCAGCCGGCGAGATAGTTGTTGAGCGTTGTAAGCTCGATGGTCTTTTCTTTGTAGTTTATCAGGTAATTCCCGTTAAGCTCAGCTTCTATAAACGCGGTTTCAAAATCATCGTCAAAGGCAATCCCGCGGCGGAAGAATTCTCCGAGAATATTTGAAAGCTCCTCAATGACCTTTGAAAACGCCTTTCTCTCGCCCTTAAGAGTTATGTCCGCCTTGACCCAGACGGGGTTGAAATTCTCCGATGAAATAAACTCTGATGCCTCGGCTGTTACCTTTTCCCATGCCGCTTCGGGAGTTTGCGCGGACGCTCTGAAAACATACGCGCGTTCTTCGGTGTCGCTTACCGATATAAACGCCGCGCTTCGTCCGTAAAGCGACGCGAAGCCGTCTATCTGCTCCTTGCCGACGTTTTCGGTGAGCTTTTCCCACAGTAATTCGGCTTTTTTATTAAAAACTTCCGTATTGGTGTTCATGTAAAATAATCTCCTAAAAAAGAAATTTACCTCAATATTATATTATACCATAATTTCTTATAAATGTCAATCCAAAGTTACTCGGCGCCTCGGAAATACAGTCCGCGGGTCAGTTTGCCATCGGGCTTTATCCCGTTTTTGTACATTTCGATAACGGGCTTTAGCTCGCTTTCGGTCGTGAATTTCAGAACCGCAAAGTCAAACTGCCGCAAAACCGCTTGTTTATCGCTCATGATCAGGATATCGGGATTGAGAAGCTCTGTGCAGTTGCCGCCGCACAATACGGGAAGCGCGTTTCCATGTCTGTCATTTATGCAGCCGCCGCAGCCCTCTCCCTCGCCGAACGGGGTATTTTTTCCGCAGGGAGCGCCGTCCGCTATCGGGCATCTTCTTGTCAGCATCAAAGGAAGTCGCCCGTAGGCGAGAATACCTTTTGGTATCGGTGAAGCAATTTGCGCGATCGCGGAGGCGGTTCCCTCGAAGGAAAGCGTGATATCACTGAACCCAAAATCCTTGCAGACTGCGGCGGAAAGCGAATTCAGGATGTTCATGCGGTAGCCGCCGAGTATCTCAAAACCGCATTTTTTCAGCAGCATTGCGTGTCCCAACGTGTGCGCCATACCCTTTATAAAGCCGAGTTCTTTGAGCTTTAGAAGCCTGCGTTCCGTTTCCTTTTCGCAATCGCTTAAAATAAGCGGCGGTATAACGGCGATCTTTTCCTTTTGTGGAGTGTTTTCGCCGAGCAAACCCATAGGCGCGTAGATCAGCCCGAAATCCAATTGCAGAGCCTGTTCGAGCTGGTTTTTTGTCGCAATTTCCGCGCGGAATTCTACACGTTCGTTTTTGATAGCGGTTATCATTTTCGGCAGCTCGAACGGCGTTATTTCGAATTTGGGGGTGCATTTTTCAAGCACCGTTTCTTCCAGCTTTTCGCACAGCTCTCTACGCAGGGAATTAAGCTGCGCTGCCGCAACATACAGACCTTCCCCGACGGCGGCGGTGATATTCCCCGAAAAAAACTGCGTGTTGCCCAATTTTGACATTCTCTCAATTACCGAAGCTTCGTCAAGCGGCTTGGCTGAGGCTTTTTCGGGCAATATATCCGAAATTACTCTCACCTCACCGAAGCTGCATTTCGCGACTGCGGCGATCGGTTTATTTTCGGCAATTTCCACGGAAATATCCGCTTTGATCCTAGGGTATTCGGATCTGTAAAGCTCCTTTATCCCCGAAAGCGCCTTTGCGGAATTTTCTACGTCGTCCTTGCCGCGGATCCCCTGCATATCGCGCATTGTGCCGTTATAGTAGCTATCGGTAAGTCCGCCGCGCGAGAATATCCCCACCAGGCGTTCCTTGTCATAAGGTTCGCCGGAGAGCGCTTTGCGGCAGGCATCCGTCGCACAGGCAACGTACTCGGGGCGCTTCATTCTGCCCTCGATCTTTAACGATGATATTTTTGAGAACGCGGGATCGTTCAATCTCTCAATCAGAGAGCTGTCTTTCAGGGAAATTACGCTGTGACGCCCGTTTGACGTAAAATCCAATCGGCAGGGCTGCGCGCACAGTCCGCGGTTTCCGCTTCTGCCGCCGAAAACGCTGCTCATATAGCACTGTCCGCTGACGCACACGCAAAGCGCGCCATGCACGAAAGCCTCCAGCTCGGAGTCGGTCTCACGCGAGATCTCCTCGATCTCGGAAGCCGACAGTTCCCTGCCGATAACCACCCGCGAGTAACCCAGCTGTTCCGCCGCTTTAACGCTGCAAACGCTGTTGAGCGTCATCTGTGTGGATGCGTGCCGCGGGAGCTTGGGGCAGAGCTTTTCCGACAAGAACGCCGCGCCCAAGTCCTGCAATATCAAGCCGTCAACGCCGCATTTTACCGCGGTTTTTATACATTCCGCAAGCGCTTCAAGCTCGCTGTCGTACACCAACGTATTTATCGCGGCGTACAGCCTGACGCCGCGTTTGTGACATTCCGAAACGGCGTTCTTCAATTCCTCATCAGAAAAATTTTCGGCGTTTTTACGCGCCGAAAACTGTTTCATACCGACATAGACCGCGTCCGCGCCCGAATTCAGCGCAGCCGCAAGGCTCTCTGCTCCGCCGCAGGGGGCTAATATCTCTTTCATAACGTAAGCTGCCCGTCCTCGAGCATTTCTTTGAGCTGTTTGTCAAGCGACGCGTTGGTTTTCTTGAGCGCCTTTATCTCGGCGGTTAGCTCGGCGTTTCTTTGATTTATCTCGTCAAATCTGTCGCGGAGCTTTTCCAGCTCTCCGTTATCGCCGCCGCTTTCCGACTGCTTGAGGGCGTTGTTCTCGCTCTCGATCTGCGAGAATTTTACCTTTAGCTCGTCGCGCTGAGCGGTAAGCTCTTTGTTCGCTTTATCCAGCTCGTCGTACGCAGAGGAAAGCTCCTCGTAATCCTTATCCAGACGCTCTCTGGCGGCGTTTGCGGAATCAAGCTCGGATTTGAGCTTCTTTTCCCTTTCGGAATCGGTGCCCTCGCCGCGGCACTTGAGCCGTTCGGACAGCTGATCTACCTGGACTCTGTACTCGGAGACGCTTTTATTGAGCTGTTCGTTGGTTGATTTTAAGGAGTCGCGTTCCTTTTCGGCGGACTCGGCGCGCTTTTGCTCGCGGTGGAAGGCTTCCTCGAAGTTCTCCGCCTTGGTGAGCTTATCGGAAAGGCGCTTATTCTCTTCTCCGACAGAGACCGCCTTGGTCTGCTCTTTTTCAAGCTCGGATATCCTTTTATCCTTTTGCGCTATTGTCTTATTCAGCTCGTTTTGCTTTTCGGTGCTTTCCTTTGACTGCGCGGAAAGCTGCGCGTTCTTTTTCTCAAGTTCCTCGGAGGTCTTTCTGGCTTCAGAGAGTTCTTTTTCGAGAGCCACTACCTTTGCCGCTTTTTCGTTGGCTTCCTTCAGCGTTTCGGCGAGCTGCGCATTCTTGCCCTCAAGCTCGGAAAAACGCTTGGTGAGCTTTTCCAGCTCCTCCTTAGAATTCTTCAAAGAAGCATTTTCGGCGGAAAGAGCTTTGCTTTCCTCAACGGCTTTTACTGCGGCTTCTTCGCCCTTTCTCAGGCGCTCGACCTCCGCTGCGAGCTTGGCGCATTGGTTTTTAAGCTCGCCGAGTTCGTTAAAGCAGTCCAGCGCGGAAAACACAGCGGCGTCCTCCTTGCCTAGATCGACAATGTTTGCGCAGTATTCCGTTATCCTGTCTTCAACGTTTTTTGCAGCAGCGATCAACTGCTCGGAATTGTCGGTTTTCAGGCGGTAATTCTTTCCGCATATCGTTATGGTTATTTTTTCGTTCAGCACAGCTGACAGTCCTTTCAAGCGGTATTAAAGCGGATCATATATCCTCACTTTATATTATACACCAATATTCTCCCGTTTTCAAGAGGTTTACAAAAATTATTTTAATAAAGAAACGGGCAGTCTCACAACTACCCGTTTAATGTTATTCAGACTTCGGTCAGCTCGCGCTTTTTCATTACGCTCATATAAGCGGGACGTATGATCCTGCTCGCGGTGGAGAGTTCTTCAATTCTGTGAGCGCTCCAGCCGACAATTCTCGCAATCGCGAAGATCGCGGTAAACAGCTCCATCGGAATTCCCAGCATATCATACACGAAGCCGCTGTAAAAGTCTACGTTGGGGCTTACTCCCTTCATGATCTTACGCTTTTGAGCGATCAGTCTGGGAGCCGCTTCCTCGATATTCTTATAAAGCTGCATATCTTCATCGCGGTGCTTTGCGGCCGCGAGCTTTTCGACGAATTCTCTGAAAATACGCTCGCGCGGGTCGGAAAGCGAATATACGGCGTGTCCCATTCCGTAGATAAGTCCCTTGCGGTCGAACGCTTCACCGGCGAGTATTTTCGCAAGATACTCATAGACCTCGTCGTAATCCTTGGGATCGCGGACGTGCTCGCGGATATCCTGCATCATTTCCATGACCTTGATATTCGCGCCGCCGTGCTTGGGGCCTTTGAGCGAGGACATTGCCGCCGCTATAGTGGAATATGTATCCGAGCCGGAGGAGGTCACTACTCGCGTCGTAAAGGTGGAGTTGTTTCCGCCGCCGTGTTCCATGTGAAGCAGCAGCGCAACGTCAAGCACCTTTGCTTCCAGCTTGGTGTAGCTTTTGTCGGGACGGAGCATCATCAGCAGGTTCTCGGCTGTGGAAAGCTCGGGGTCGGGGCGGTGAATATACATACTCTCGTCGTTTTCGTAATGATTGTAGGCGTGATACGCATACGCCGCCAGCATCGGGAACCGGGCTATCAGCAATATACACTGGCAGAGGCTGTCGGCAAGCTCTCCGGAAAGGGTTGTGCTGTCATAAGAAGCAAGAGTGAGAATACTTCTTGTCATTGAGTTCATAATATCCTTACTCGGCGCTTTCATAATTACATCGCGGGTAAAGTTGGTGGGCAGGCACCTGCATTTCCCCAGAATATCCGAAAACTCGGCGAGTTCTTCGTCGGTTGGCAGTTCCCCGAAAATCAAAAGATAGGACGCACGTTCAAAGCAGAAATCGTTTTCACCCGTCATCGCCACAAGATCCTTGACGTTGTAGCCTCTGTACCAAAGCTCGCCGTCGCAGGGCGTTTCTACACCGTCTACCTTTTTGAACGAGGTTATCTGAGAGATCGTCGTAAGTCCCGTTAAAACTCCCTTTCCGTTGATGTCGCGAAGTCCGCGGTTTACGCCGTACTTATCGTACAGCTCATCGGAAATAGCATCGTTCTTTCTGCACAAGTCCTGTTTTTTCTCGGCATAATCTCTTATCAAATTAGTCATTATGTCGTCCTCCTTGTATATTTTTCTTAGGCAATAACAACACGGCTTGTATCATTTTCCCTAATTTTCGATCATATCCCGACGGCGGGATATTCCCCGATATAATGCGGCTTTTTATTGCCCGTCGTATATGATATTTAATTAATTATATCACAAATGAGAAAATAAATCAAGCAAAAAGCAAAACTTTCACAAATCTATCATTTTTATTCATTTACAAAAAAGGACAAAATAATTATAAAAAGGAGGCATTATGAACGGAAAAACAAAAAGCGTTGCGCGAATTTTTAAAGAAAACCTGTTTACGCTTTTTAATCTCATTAACCTTATTCTGGCAGCTTTTGTAATTTATGTCGGAAGCTATCGAAACGCGCTGTTTCTCGGGGTGGCTGTTTGCAGCAGTATTATGGGAATTGTTCAGGAGCTTCGCGCTAAACGGGCGCTTGACAAGCTGGCTATCATTTCCGAGCCGAAAGCGCGGGTAATCCGCGGCGGAGAGGAACGCTCGGTTCATTTCGGGGAGATCGTTTCGGGGGATATCATGATCCTCTGCGCGGGTATGCAGGTCTGCGCGGACGCGCTTGTTATCGAGGGAGAATGCGAGGCGGACGAGAGCCTTATCACGGGAGAAAGCGACGCGGTCTTCAAATCAGCCGACAGCGAGTTATTCTCGGGGAGCTTTATTCTGTCGGGATATGTCAAGGCGCGGGCAATTCGCGTGGGGGCGGATTCCGTTTCAGGGAAAATTACCGAGGGGGCAATGATCCCACAAAAGAATTCATCGGAAATGATATGCTCCATTAACCGTATAATCCGCGTGATCTCGGTCTGTATTGTTCCGATCGGGGTGGTTCTTTTCTGCAAATCGCTGTTTATCGTAAACCGTTCACCGGAGGACGGGATCACGGGCACGGTCGCTGCGCTTATCGGAATGATCCCCGAGGGGCTGGTGCTTCTTACGGGAATAGCGTTGTCGCTGAGCGCGCTACGGCTTTCACGACAGCATACTCTTTGCAGGGATCTTTACTGCGTAGAGCCGCTGGCGCGCGTGGACGTTCTTTGTCTGGATAAGACGGGGACGCTTACTGAGGGTAAGATGGAATTATCGTATATCGAGGCTTTGGACAGCGGGTTTGACGTTAAATTATCGTTGAACGCTTTTGCGGCGGCGTTTCCCGAAGCGAATCCCACGCTTAAGGCTATCCGGGAAAGATTCTCGGGAAAGTCTGCTATGGTTCCAACAAAAACAGTTGCGTTTAATTCTCGGAGAAAATGGAGCGCGGCGTATTTTGAGGGCTTTGGAACGCTGGTGCTGGGAGCGGCGGGCGTTTTATCGGACGATCCTGAAATTATGGACAAGTGCAACGCGCTTTCGCGGGAGGGAGCGAGGGTTTTATTATTGGCGCACTCTCCCCTGCAGCCGAACGGATTTGAATTGCCAGAGGAACTTTCTCCGAAAGCGATGATCTCGCTGTCGGACGTTCTTCGGGATTCCGCGGCGGAGACTTTGGAGTTCTTCAAGGAACAGGGTGTTGCTTTGAAGATCATCTCCGGAGACGACCCTGCCGTTGCCGCTTTTGCCGCGCGTCGGGCGGGACTGGACGTTAAATCAATTGACATGACGGGATTCCCCGAAGAAAAGATCCCGGAGATAGTCGAAAGCTACACGGTCTTCGGGAGAAGCTCCCCCGAGCAGAAGCTTGCGCTGATAAAAGCGATGAGAGCCGCGGGTCACAAGGTCGCGATGGTCGGAGACGGTGTGAACGACGTTATGGCTCTCAGAGAAGCGGACTGCTCGGTGGCTGTGCAGTCGGGAAGCGACGCGGCAAGGGCGGTCTCGCAGCTGGTGCTGATGAACGGCGATCTTTCCTCCATGCAGCTTGCTGTCGCGGAGGGGCGGCGGTGCATCAACAACATTCAGCGTTCGGCGGCACTATTTCTTACAAAGACCGTGTTTTCGCTGATATTGACGGCGGTTTATTTGTTTTTGCCGCTGAATTATCCGTTAAAGCCCATTCAGATGACGCTTATCAGCGCGTCGGTCATCGGGATACCGTCGTTTTTGCTGGCTGCGGAACGGAATACCGCGCGCGTTTGCGGGGGATTTCTTTCCTCGGTTATGAGAAAAGCCGCGCCCTGCGGGATATCGGCGGCGGTCGGGGTGCTGCTGCTTACTGTTATTCAGGCGGTTTTCGGGTTTTCGGACGACGCGGTCTCGGCTATGTCGGCGGGGGTGTTGGCGGCGGCTTGCTTCGGAACGCTTTTCGAGGTCTGCAAACCTTTCAACAAAGCAAGAGCTGCGATGTTTTCGGGGCTTTTGATCCTCTTTACGGGAGCGGCGGCGTTGTTCCCCGAAATGTTTTATTTTGTGAAATTGTCCGCGCTTCAATGGGGAATTCTGACGGCGCTTTCGGCGGGCGTTATTTTTCTTGAAAGAACCTCGGAACGGGTTTTCAACAGACTTTCAACAAAGAAATATAGTTGAAATACCTCTTGAAAAAAATTTGATTTTGTGATATTATATTTTATAGATATTATTTCTTGTAAAATTATGGTGGTAAAATGAAGTTTTCTTTAAATCTCGGCGAATGGAACAGCGTTTTCGCCGTTCCCGCGAGCGTTGTCGATCAATATATAAAGCTCGCGAGCGGGAACTCGCTGAAGCTGCTGATGTTTCTTCTGAGGCACGGCGGCGAAGCCTTTTCCGACGACGTTCTTAAAAGCGAGCTGGGATTCTCCGAGACGGGCGAGCTTGAGGACGCCGCGCTTTTCTGGATACAGCGCGGGATCATTCGTTACTCCAAAGAGGAGGGCGGGGAGCTTTCTCCGGCAAGTCTGCAAAAAGCGGTTCCTCAAAAAACAGTTCTCCATACGGAGGAACGGACTGTGTCAGAAAATCCGCCTGCCGAGCAATTGACTATCGAGGAAGCTCCAAAGTCTATCGAAACTGCTGCCGCAAAGCCGAAGCTCGCTCCTGCAAGCGTTTCGTCGGGCGAGATCGCGGCAAGAATGCGTCAGGACAAGGAGATCGAGTTCCTTTTTCACGAGGCGGAGGCTCTTTACGCGCGTCCGCTTCGGCAGCGTGACAACCAGACGATCATTTCGCTTGTCGATCACTTCGGGCTGCCTGCGGGGGTCGCGCTGATGCTGCTGAAATACTGCTTCGGCGCGGGAAAGTCCTCTCCGAGTTACATAAACGCGGTTGCGCAGGATTGGAGCGACGAGGGCGTGGATTCCATCGAACTTGCGGACGCGAAAATCCGTTCTCTCGAAAAGCAGAACGGCGCTGAGGCGCGGCTTCGCGAGGCTTTGGAAATGACCACGGCGTTTTCTCCGCAGCAAAAAAAGCTCATCAAAATATGGTCGGAGGACTGGGGCTTCAGCGAGGAGATGATCCTGCTTGCCTGCAACAAAACCGTCGATCAGCTTGGAAAATGGAAATCAAGCTATACCAACAAGATCCTCGAAAACTGGAAGAGCGACAACATCTTCACTCCCGACGCCGCGAATTCCGAAAAACAGCCGGTCAAAACGGCGACCGGTCCTTCGGCGGCTTCATCGTTTGATATGGACGACGTGATGTCTAAGATAATCAACCGTTATAAAAAGTGAAACCGAGGTGCAAAATGGCATTTAACAAAAAATACTTTGAGATCGCCGCGGAACGTCTGAGCAGGCGAAGGATCGAAAACAAGCAGGTAGAGGATATCCGCCGCGCCGAGATACACGGGAGAATTCCCAAATACAGCGAGCTGGAATGCCGTCTCGCGGATACGATGACGAGAATTATCGCGGCTATCTCGGAAAAGGCTTCCGATTCGGAAGAGGCGGTAAAGCAGGCTATTAAAAACAACCTCGCGATTCAGCAGGAAATGGGCGAGCTGCTGATACAGAACGGCTATCCTGCCGATTACTTAAATCCGATATTCACCTGCCCGAAATGCAAGGATACGGGCACGGTCGACGGGAACTGGTGCGACTGCTTCAACAAGATCCTCAACGGCATTGCTGCCGAGGAGCTGAACTCGCACTCTCCCCTGCGGCTAAGCTCGTTTGAGAGCTTTGATCTGGAGCTTTACCCCGACAAGATAGACCCGGTCTCGGGAGAAAAGCAAAGGGAAATCATGCGGGATAATTTCAACGAATGTGTGAGCTTTGCGCAGAATTTCAACGGCAGAGGCTACGGGCTGTTTATGCTCGGCAGCACGGGACTTGGCAAAACACATCTGTCGCTTGCTATCGCAAACAAACTGATACAAAAGGGCTTTTGCGTGGTTTACGGCTCGACGCCGGAGCTTCTCAGAAAATTGGACAAGGAGCAATTCGGCAAGTCCGACGGAGATACGATGGGGCTTATCACCGACTGCGATCTGCTTATTCTCGACGACTTGGGCGCGGAAAGCAAAAACGACAGGTATATTTCCCTGCTTTATGAGATAATCAACGCTCGGCAGAGCCGTTCGCTTCCTATTATCGTAAACACAAATCTCAATATGGACGAGATCAAAAACCGATATCAGGACAGGTTGTGGTCAAGGCTGTTCAGTATGCGCGTTCTGCTGTTCTGCGGCGAGGATAATCGCCTTAAAACTGCAATAAATTAAAAACGGAGGTTTTTACTATGGGAAAATTAAGGATCGGAATTCTTACCAGCGGCGGCGACTGCCCCGGACTTAACGCTACTATCCGCGGCGTTGCGAAGGCTACATACGAGGCTTTCGGCGAAGATAAGGTTGAGATCGTCGGTATCTACGACGGTTATCACGGGCTTATTCACGGGGACTATAAGGAAATGGCTCCGTCGGATTTTTCGGGTATTCTCACCACTGGCGGCACTATTCTCGGAACCAAGCGCACTCCCTACAAGATGATGCAGATCATCGAGGACGACAAGGTAGACAAGGTCAAGGAAATGAAGCAGACCTACAAGAATCTCAAGCTGGACTGCCTGTTCACTCTTGGCGGAAACGGCACTCACAAGACCGCGAATATGCTTTCCGAGGAGGGGCTGAACGTTATCGGTCTGCCGAAGACCATTGATAACGACATCTACGGAACCGACATTACATTCGGTTTCCATACCGCGGTCGATATCGGAACGGAGGTCATCGACAGGATCCATACCACCGCGAATTCCCACAGCAGGATCATGGTTATCGAGATCATGGGAAACAAGGCGGGTTGGCTTACACTGTACAGCGGAGTCGCGGGCGGCGCGGATATAATTCTTATCCCCGAAATTCCATTTGATATTGACAAGGTCGCTAAGGCTTGCCAGAAACGCGCGGACGCGGGCAAGGCGTTCTCTATCGTTGCCGTTGCGGAGGGCGCTTTCGACGTCGAGGAGGCTAAGCTAAAGAAAAAAGAGCGCGCAAAGGCCCGCGCGGAACGCGGCGAGGTCACCGCTACCGCGAGAATTACCCGTCTTATCGGCGAGAAAACCGGTCTTGAGACCAGATCGGTGGTTCCCGGGCACATCCTGCGCGGCGGTTCCCCGTCCGCATACGACAGAGTTCTCGCGACGCAGTTCGGCGCGCACGCGGCTTACCTGCTCAAGCACGAGAAATTCGGCTATACGGTCGCTATGGTCGACGGCAAGATCACCCAAAACCCGCTTGGCGACGTTGCTATGAAAACTAAATTCGTTAAGGAAGATACCCAGATGGTAAAAACTGCCTTAGATATCGGCATTTCTTTCGGCGTTTGATTCTCAATCAATAAAACGGCATGGGAATTCTCCCGTGCCGTTTTTACATTTTTTGACATAAAATTCTTTTTCGATTAATTTTTTTGAGAAAAATACTTGACAAATATTTTTCGGTGTGATATAATATATTTTGTTGATAAACGGCTATGCCGTTTTCATATATCGCGGGATGGAGCAGCTCGGTAGCTCGTCGGGCTCATAACCCGAAGGTCG
>JAFLUD010000109.1 GCA_022508965.1 Oscillospiraceae bacterium | reverse complement strand
CGCGTCCGCCGCTGTCAACCAGCTTCTGCTTACCGGTATAGAACGGGTGGCACTTGGAGCAGATCTCTACCTTAATGTCCTGCTTGGTGGAGCGTGTTTCGATCACGTTTCCGCAGGCGCATTTGATCGTAGTTTTCTCGTATGCGGGGTGGATTCCCTCTTTCATGATTGTCACCTCAATCCGTTTTAACAGAATTACACTATAAGATTATACCACGTTCTTCCGAAAAAATCAAGTACTTTTTAAAAATTTTCTTATAAAAACGCTACAAATACTTTCGGTTAAAAGCCAAGGATTTTTGTGAATTCCGCCGAAAGCTTTTTCTGAAGCTCTACGGCAGTCTCACGCTGTGCGCCCTTTGTGGTATAATATGCCTTGATCTTCGGCTCGGTGCCGGAGGGTCTGATGATAACGCTCGCGTCGTCCTCGAGTGTGAACGTGATAACGTCGGATTTCGGGAGCTTTATCTCGGTGACGGTGCCGTTCTGCTCGGTTTTCTTGCTTGCCATATAATCGCTCACTGCAAGGACTTTCAGCCCGCCGATCGCTTCGGGAGCGTTTGAGCGGAGCCCCGACATGATCTCTTTCATGCGTTCCATGCCGCTTGCGCCCTCGCAGACGAAGTTGTCTACCGCGTTTACATACACGCCGTATTCCTCGTACAGCTTCTTGCGCGCTTCGATCATGGAGATCCCCTTGGTGCGGTAATACGCCGCCATTTCGCAGATCAGCATGGAAGCTACTACCGCGTCCTTATCGCGGACATAACCGCCCGCGAGATATCCGTAGCTTTCCTCGAAACCGAAGATATAGCGCTCTTCCTCGCCCGCGGCTTCGAGCAAGCCTACCTGCTCGCCGATGTACTTAAAGCCCGTCAGCACCTCGCGCAGCTCTACGCCGTACTTTTTGCTGATCGCTTTGGTGATGTCGCTTGTAACTATCGTCTTTACGGCGACGGGGTTGTTGGGCATTTTTCCGAGCGCGATGCGTTCCTTGCATACGTAATCCAGCAGCAGCGCGCCTGTCTCGTTACCTGTGAACAGCGCGTAGCCGCCCTCGCCGTCTGGCACCGCGATTCCCACACGGTCGGCGTCGGGGTCAGTCGCAAGGAGCAGGTCGGGCTTTTCCTTATCGCAGAGATTCAAGCCGCACTGCAGCGCTTCGCGGATCTCGGGGTTCGGGAAGGGGCAGGTCGGGAAGTTGCCGTCGGGGTTCTCCTGCTCGGGGACTACAACTACGTCCTTAACGCCTATTTCTTTGAGGATACGGCGGACGGGCTTGTTGCCGGTGCCGTTGAGGGGGGTGTACACGACCTTGAGGTTACTGGTGGGAACGAGGTCGCTGTGAAGGCTCTGCTCGCGTACCTTTCCGATATACGCGTCGATTACCGAATCGTCGATGTAGCACACAGTTCCCTCGGCTACCGCTTTTTCAAAATCGGTGGACTTGATACCACTGAAGGTGTCGATATTATTGATCTTCGACAGCACCGCGTCCGCAGCCTCGGAGGTCATCTGGCAGCCGTCGGAGCCGTATACCTTATAGCCGTTGTATTTCGCGGGGTTGTGGGAAGCGGTCACTACGATGCCCGCGCCGCATTTCAAATGTCTCACCGCCCACGAAAGCATGGGGGTGGGCATGAGTTCTTTATAAATATGCACCTTGATACCGTTGGCGGCAAGTACCTCCGCCGCGCATTTCGAGAAATAATCCGACTTGTTGCGGCTGTCGTACGCTATCGCGACGCTCTTCTCAATGCCGCTTGTGAGTATGTACTCCGCCAGCCCCTGAGTAGCGCGCTTTACCGTATACACGTTCATACGGTTGGTGCCCGCGCCGATCACGCCGCGAAGTCCCGCGGTTCCGAACTCCAGCTCGCGGTAAAAGCGATCCTTTTTCTCCTCTTCGTCGCTTGCGACGCTTTGAAGCTCCGTTCTGAGGTCGGGATCCTCGGTCGCTTTCTCCAACCAGAGTTCGTACAATTTCTGAATGTCAGCCATGTGCTTTTCCTCCTAGAAATAAATTTAGATCGAGTATAATTCTCAATAAATATTATAGCATATTCTCCTTTGGATTTCAAGGTGGAATTGAGGAATTTAACAAATTTTATATTGACAGCGTTCGGGTTTGGTTGTATAATTAAAGAAACAGAGGGAGGTAATTTCTTATGAAAAAGTTTATTTCGATTTTTTTGACAGCAGCATTTGTTCTGAGCATTTCAGGGTGCAGTTCGAGCGAGGTGACGATCCTCGGAGAAAAGTATTCTGTGGCGGAGACTACGTCGCTGTCGTTTGAGCACTCCAAAGAGATCACCAATAAGGAGATGAAAAAGATCGGTAAGCTCGTAAACCTTACGGAGCTTAATCTGTTTTGCAATACGATCACCGATATTTCTCCGGCAAAGGATCTGACGAAGCTTACTAAGCTGGATCTTGGGATCAATGATATTTCCGATGTTTCTCCGCTCGGCAATTTGACGGAGCTTACGGTTTTGAGCCTGCGGGATAATCTTCATCTCGAAGACATCTCACAGCTCAGCGGTTTAACGAATCTGACGGAGCTGGATCTGGGAGCGACCTCAATAAAAGATATTTCTCCGATCGGGGGGATGAACAAGCTGACCACACTTAGAATAAGCGACAACGCTGTTACGGACATTTCGACGCTTAGCAACCTCAATAATCTTACATATCTGGATATCGGAGGCACCAGGATCAACGATCTTACTCCGATTGAAAATCTTACGGGGCTTACAACTCTGGACATCAAGGGGCTGCCTGTCAAGGATATATCTTCGCTCTCCGGCTTGACGGAGTTGAAGGTGTTGAATATGTCATATATGCATGTTACCGACCTGTCGCCGCTCAATAACCTGACAAAGCTGGAGGATCTTAACCTGTCTCTTAATCATTTCGAGAATCTGGATCAGCTTTCAGAGCTTACGAGCTTAAAATCCTTGGTGATCGGGCATAATGATATAAGCGACATATCCGCGCTTGAAAATCTTACGAATTTGGAAGATCTACACTTGGAATATAACGAAATATCGGATGTTACGCCGATTGCCAAGCTTACCAATCTGAAATTCCTGAGTATAGGCAACAATCCTGTTTCCGACGCTGATATGGAGTGGCTTAAGTCGCAGCTGCCGGACTGCCGTTTTTACGAATAATGCCGCATGACCGCGCGGGGTTTCTTGACAATTGCGCGAAGCTGCGTTATAATTGAACTGTAACCTGTTTTACTTCCACAATAATATTCGAGGAGGAGCATTATGAACGTTGAGGTTTATTACTGCACGCGGTCGGGAAACACCGAAAAGCTCGCCGCGGCTATCTCGGCTGAGGTCGGGGCTATCGCTAATGAGGTGGGCGTTCCCTTGGAGGAAAAGGCGGACGTGCTGTTTCTCGGAAGCTCGCTTTATGCGGGCAAGCCCGATCCGGCGGTAAGAGAATTTGTTGAGAATAACGCGGACAGAATAGGGGTACTGGCAGTGTTCGGTTCTTCGGCGTCGGGCAGTTCTACCTACAAGAGCTTAAAGGCGCTTGCCGAGGAAAAGGGCATCACGGTATTCGAGAAATTCTACAACTGCCCCGGGCACTTCTGGTTTATGCACAAGAACCGCCCGAACGAACACGATCTCGACGGCGCGGCCAGCTTTGCGAGATACGTTCTGGACAGTATAGCAGACTGACGATAAGCCCTCATCTGCGTTGTCAGCCGTACCTCGGCAGCCAAAAGGCTAGCCGAGGCACGGCTTCAGGGCGGTTGCTTGCAAACGCTCGTGCATACTGAAGGCTTCTCTCCAGTCTGTAAAAACGCGCGGAGTGTTTAATTCCGCGCGTTTGTTTTTTATTCGGTTATTGTTTTGGAGCTGCGCACTTTCTTGATTATCAGGTCGGCTACTCCTGCGACGGTGATTATCAGCGTGCCCGCTCCGAGGAAGATCAGTCCGTTTGTAAGGAAGATCGGCACCGCGTAGCTGTCCAGCAGCTTGTTAATGTAATTGGTTACGGACGTTCCCAGATTCGCCGATGAGATTATCGGAAAACGGAGGAAGGTTACCGTAAGCAGCGCCGCTCCGACTGTTGCGAATATTATTCCCATAGTCCTTACGGACGCTATCGGGCGCTTGGTGATGAGCAGCGCGATCGCGATCATTCCGAAACTGAGCACTCCCAATATTATTACCGCGGGGAGCGACAGCGCGGCGGATGTGTATTTTCCCGCGCCGTTCAGCGTTTCGGAGGGATTCATTTGGCGGATCTCCTTTGAGGAACCTTTAAGCGACTCCTCGATATCGGTGTAGTATTCGGAGATGTCGATTCCCGTGTATGCCTTGATCTCGGGCTGAAGGTCCTTTATCTTCGACAGCAGTTTTTTATGCGACAACGGCTCGTCGTCTTTTCCCGTCAACAAATACTGTTCGTAAGAGCCGACGAGCTTTCCGAGCTCGGGCATTACCTTGGAATCGGAGAGCAGCTCCTCAATGTCCGCTTCGCTTACCCTGCCGTACTGCGCGGAGGTCATCGTTACTACCTCGGCTATCGTCGAATCGTCTTTCAGCTTATCCGCGGGTATGTAGAGAGTTTCCAAAAAGTCCGACATTGACGCGTCGGTGAGGAAATTTCCCACTCTTACATCGGAGGGGTCTACCTCGCCTACCGCTTTCGACAGCGCGGAGCTTTGGAAGGTTTTTCTCAGCGTCAGAGAGCTTGCCGAGCACGCCGCGAAAACAAACGCCAGCAATCCGAACAGTATGCAGACCGCAACGGTTTTGGCTGTTCCCGCAGGCTCGCGCTTCATCGCTTTCAGCGCTATGGGCTTTATCGCCTCGGGAACGGATTCCGCTTCGGTGTTTGGGGGAATTGGCTCGGTTGTCGGGGCAGGAATCTCACCGATCGGAGTGGCGTTCTCGGTAATCGGGGCAGCGTTATCGGTGATCGGAGAAGTGTCCTCGGTCGTCGGAGCAGTATTCTCGGTAATCGGGGCGGCTTCCTCGGTGGCAGGGGCTGCTTCCTCAATGATCGGAGCGGTTTCCTCGATGGCGGGAGCCGTTTCCTCGGTGACCGGGGTTGTTTCCTCAATAACCGCGGCTGTGGTTTCGGTTGTCAGGTTGTTGTTCTCGTCCATAATATCACCCTCTTCATTTTTATTAAGGCAATACCGCACAAAGATTGTGCGGCAGTTGCGCCGACAGATTTTTCGTCAGATTGTCTAAAAACGACGACGGCAGGCTGACGCCTTCCTAG
>JAFLUD010000108.1 GCA_022508965.1 Oscillospiraceae bacterium | reverse complement strand
CCCTCGCACACCGTCGTCAGCGTTTCCGCTGAAATCCTCACAATATGGCAAGCAATCCACCCAACCCCAACAATCAACACAAAGCTCCCCGAACAAGGGACACAACCCGACCAAAAGCAGCAACACAGCGTTCCCACAAAACAAAAAAACCGCCGCCCAAACGAGCGACGGCTTTTTTATGAATTACTGCTTATCCTCGATATACTTAACGATATCGCCAACGGTCTTGATGTTCTCTACCTGATCCTCGGGGATGTCAACGGAGAACTCGTCCTCGAGAGCCATAACCAGATCGACAACGTCCAAAGAATCGGCACCCAGGTCGTCGGTGATGGACGAATTCTCGGTGATGCTGTTCACATCCGAAACATCAAGCTGTTCCGCGATCAAAGATTTAACCTTTTCAAAAATTTCCATGCTAAACTACCTCCAAGTAATTTCTGCCGCAAATACTTACAGCATTTTCAAATACTATTATAAATCATACGCGCAAAATAATCAATACCCAAAAAGCAAAAAATACAGGTAAATTTAAACAAAATTATTCGGTAAACATACCAATTTTTCTAAATTTTGCGTAACGGTTATCAAGAAGCGTATCAATTTCGGTGTTTTTAAGCCGCGAGACGGCGTCCACGAGATACTCGTAAATGCTGTCGGCGGTTTGTTCGGGGGAATTATGCGCGCCGCCCTCGGGTTCCTTGATTATCTTGTCGCAGACCCCGAAGTGGGAGAGGTCCTCGGCGGTTATCTTGAGAATTTCGCAGGCCTCGCGTTCCTTCGAGGAATCCTTCCAGAGAATGGAAGCCGCTCCTCTCGGGGAAATAACGCTGTACAGCGCGTTTTCGAGCATGGCAAGCTCGTCGCAGACCGCAAGCGCCAGCGCGCCGCCGCTGCCGCCCTCTCCGAGGACCACCGAGATCACCGGGGTCTTAAGCGTCATAAACTCGTAGAGGCTGCGGGCGATCGCCTCGCCCTGACCGCGTTCCTCGGCTTCGATGCCGCAGTACGCGCCGGGGGTATCAACTAAGCAGATAACGGGTCTGTGGAATTTCTCCGCCTGCTTTGCAAGGCGCATTGCCTTGCGGTAGCCCTCCGGGTGCGGCATGGAGAAGTTGGTGCGCTTGTTTTCGTCGAGGTTGCGACCCTTGACCTGCGCTATCACCGTCACGGGCTGGTCGCTTAGATAACCTATGCCGCCGATGATCGCCGCGTCGTCGCCGTAAAGCCTGTCGCCGTGAAATTCCATAAACCGCGTAAACATCGCGGGAATATAATCGTTTACCGTGGGGCGGTTTTTATTGCGAATTATCTCCATTCGCTCCCAAGCAGTCAGATTACTCATAAATCATAAACCCCCGTTTTTAATGGACAATTGAAAATTGATAATTGATAATTTTGGTGCGCCTTCGGCGCTTTTTTAATTGACAATTGACAATTGATAATTGATAATTTTGGTGCGCCTTCGGCGCAATTTAAATAGGTCGCCGAAGGCGACACCTTAATTGTCCATTATCAATTATACATTATACATTAAAAAGAGTCCATTATCAATTATACATTATCAATTAGAAAAGTACATTATCAATTAAGTTTCTTTCGGTATTCCGTGCAGTTTTAGGATATTCGACAGGCGTTTTCTCATCATTCCGCGCTCTACTATCATATCCACAAAGCCGCAGTCCAGCTGGAACTCCGCCGACTGGAAATCGTCGGGGAGACGCTGACGTATCGTGTCCTGAATAACGCGGCGACCCGCAAAGCCTATAAGCACCTTGGGTTCCGCAATAATAACGTCGCCCAGACTTGCGAACGACGCGGTAACTCCGCCCGTCGTCGGGTCGGTCATTACCGTAATGTACAAGCCCCCCGCGTCACTGTGGCGCTTTACCGCGCCCGAGGTCTTAGCCATCTGCATGAGGGAGATTATTCCCTCCTGCATACGCGCGCCGCCCGAGCTTGTGAACATCACTACCGGGAGCTTCTTTTCCATCGCGTACTCAAACGCGCGGGCGATCTTCTCGCCGACCACGCTTCCCATGCTCGCCATCATGAAATGGCTGTCCATAATGCCGATAACGCACCGATAGCCGCGGATGGTACATTCTCCGGTAACTATCGCCTCGCGCGTTTCGCACTGCTCGCGGCACTTGGCTACCTTTTCCTCGTATCTGGGGAATCCTATGGGATTGAGCGACCCGAGCGTTTCGTCCAGTTCCTTGAAGCTGCCGCTGTCGGCGGTAAGCTCCAGACGCTCCTGCCACGTTAGCCGCGCGTGGTAATTGCACTTGGGGCAGACCTTTAGGTTGTTGACGAATTCCTCGTTATAAAAAACGCCTCCGCACCGCGGACATTTGAACAGCAGATCCTTGGGGATCTCCACGTCGGAATTATCGTCGGGAGCGGGCGCTCTGTGATTGTCGTCTGTAAAGCGCGATTTTACTACCTTAAACAGATCCTCTATTGAAGCCAATTCAGTGTACCCCCGTATAGTTTTTAGATATTAGTTGCTAGTTGCTAGTTGTTGGTTACCGGCAACTATTTGTCTTCCATAATATTTGTGCGGTTGAGGAATCCGTTGTCGAAATCGCCGCGCTCGAAGTTCTCGTTCTTCAGAAGCCGCAGCTGGAAGTCGATGTTGGTCTCCACGCCGTCGATGATGAACTCCGCCAGCGCAACGCGCATTTTCATGATAGCCTCTTCCCTGTCCATTCCCTTTACAAGCAGCTTTGCGATCATGCTGTCGTAGAACGGCGGTATCTCATACCCCGCGTACACCGCGCTGTCGATGCGGACGTTGAAGCCGCCCGGAACGTGGATCGAGCGTATCTTTCCCGGGCAGGGGCGGAACCCGTGACGTGGATCCTCGGCGTTGATACGGCACTCTATCGCGTGTCCCGTCACCTTCACGTCGTCCTGCGTGAACCACAGCTTTTCGCCCGATGCTATGCGTATCTGCGCCTTTACGAGGTCGATGCCCGTGACGAACTCGGTTACGGGGTGTTCCACCTGTATGCGCGTGTTCATTTCCATAAAATAGAAGTTGCGGTCTTTATCTACGAGGAACTCGATAGTTCCCGCGTTGCGGTAGCCGCTCGCCTTTGCCGCGGAAACCGCCGCCGCGCCCATTTTCGCGCGAAGCTCTTCTGTCATTATCGGCGAGGGGGATTCTTCGAGCACCTTCTGGTTGCGTCTTTGCAGGGAACAGTCGCGCTCGCCGAGGTGGACTACGTTGCCGTAGTGGTCGGCAAGCAGCTGTATTTCGATGTGGCGCGGATTCACGACGAATTTCTCGATGTAAACGTCGCCGTTGCCGAAGCAGGAAAGCGCCTCCTGCTGTGCGGAAACAAACGCTCCCTCAAGCTCTTCTTCGTTCTCGACCATGCGGATTCCGCGTCCGCCGCCGCCCGCCGTGGCTTTCACCATAACGGGATAGCCTATCTCCTTGCAGATGCGCTTTGCCGCGTCCAAGTCGGGAACTATCCCGTCCGAACCCGGTATCACGGGAACTCCCGCTTCTATCATGGTCTTGCGGGCGTTGGCTTTGTCGCCCATTTCGTCCATTACCTGCGGCGTGGGACCTATGAAGGTGATCCCGCAGGTCTCGCACAGCCGCGCGAAGCCCGCGTTCTCCGAAAGGAACCCGAAGCCCGGGTGAATGGCGTTCGCGTGAGTGGTCTCACACGCCGCTATTATCGCCTTGGTGTTCAGGTAGCTGTCCTTCGAGGGCGCGGGGCCTATGCATATAGCCTCGTCCGCTATCTGCGCGTGAAGCGCCGACTTGTCCGCCGTGGAATACACCGCCACGGTCTTTATTCCCAGCTCGCGGCAGGCGCGCATTATTCTTATTGCAATTTCACCGCGGTTGGCGATGAGTATTTTGTCAAACATTTTCTAACAACTCCTACTGTTGTTGTTTTTTGGGAACTTGTGTTCCCTGTTGGGGTTTGTGTAACTGCCCGGGGGTATGTCGCTGTGGGGACGGCGTTGCTGTGCGGGGAGCTGCGCTCCCCTGTTGGGGACTTTGTCCCCAAACCCCTTTGCGGGGAACTTCGTTCCCCTCCGAGGACTCCGTCCTCGTACTCCTGTTGGGGGCTACGCCCCCAAACCCCTTTTTTTGATGGGGGTTGCTTTTGAGTTTTGGGTTTACTTTCTATTCATTCGTGCTCTTTGTGGGGCTCCGCCCCACACCCCGGCAGGGGCTCTGCCCCTGCACCCTGCCAAAGGGACTAGTCCCTTTGGAATCCCGGATTTATTTGGGGTCTGCTACCGCGAACGATATCTCGGCTGTAACAACCTTTTTTCCGTTGACCGTCGCTACCGCCTTGCCGAAGCCTATCGGTCCCTTCTTCTCGGTCATCGTCACCGACAGCTCCAGTGTGTCGCCGGGAAGCACCTGCCCGCGGAATCTCGCTTTGTCGATCCCAGCGAAAAACGCGATCTTGCCCTTGTTCTCCGGCAGCGAAAGCGCACATACCGCGCCCGCCTGCGCCAGCATCTCTATCATCAGAACTCCCGGCGTTACCGGCTGACCGGGAAAATGCCCCTTGAACCAGTAGTCCTCCGCTTTCAGCCGCTTCACCGCCTTTACGGATACCCCAGGCTCCAGCTCGGTCACCTCGTCGATCAGCAAAAACGGATCGCGGTGGGGGATTATCTCTTTTATCTGCTCTTGATTCAGTGTCATAAAAACCCCCGTTATTCTATCCGCATCAGCTTCTGCCCGTATTCGACAGGCTCGCCGTTGTCAACGTATATTTCCGCTACTTTTCCCGAGAACTCGCTGTTGATCTCGTTCATCAGCTTCATGCTCTCGATTATGCACACTACGTCTCCCGCGTTTACCGTGTCGCCGAGCCTTACGAACGGCGAACTCTCCGGCGACGGCGAGGAATAGAAGGTGCCTATGATGGGCGAGGTGATGATATTCCCCGAAACAACAGGCTCGGAGGGCTTTTCGGAAACCGTCTGCGTGCCTGGCACGGGCATTACGGGAACCGCCCCCGCAGGCATCGGCAGCGGCACGGGGATATTCCCCGGCGAGGGAGCGCGGCGGCTGCCCTCGACTACGATCTCAAGATCCTCGCTGCTTATTTTGATACGTCCGAGGTCGTTTTCCTTTACTATCTTCGCGAGCGCCTCGATGCACTCGACGGTATCCTCGATGGGCGTAATTTCCTTATCCTTAAAACTCATATCAATTGTCCTTTCAAAAATCCGGGATTCCAAAGGGCGCGACGCCCTTTGGTGGGGGCGTGGGGGGAAATCCCCCCCCAGGGGTTTTGGGGCGAA
>JAFLUD010000107.1 GCA_022508965.1 Oscillospiraceae bacterium | reverse complement strand
AATTTGCGCCAGCAAATTGTCTCGCGAACGCTCCGACGAATCCGCCCCTATTGTCCGAGCGCCAGCTCGGGCAATAGGGGCGGGTGAGGAGGAGCCCCTCCCCCGGAGCAGTTTTGGGTTGACATTTTTCACAAAATGTGCTATAATTTGGTTAGTTTAACAAGTGGCGAAAAGGAGATCGTTATGAAATACAGATCCGACAGGTACGGCAAGCAGATCTCACAGCTGGGGTACGGCTGTATGAGATTCAGCAGAAAGGGAAATTCCATCGACTTTGAAAAAGCCGAAAAGGAAGTTATGCTCGCTGTTGAAAGCGGCGTGAATTATTTCGATACCGCGTATATGTATCCCGGAAGCGAGGATTGTCTGGGGAAAATTCTCGAAAAAAATAACTGCCGAGACAAGGTTTACATCGCTACGAAGCTCCCTCAATACATAATACGTTCGGCGGCGGCTATTGACAAGACCTTTAACGAGGAGCTTTCACGCTTGCGCACCGATCACATCGACTACTACTTGATGCATATGTTTACCGATATCGCGGAGTGGGAAAACCTTAAGGCACTCGGGATCGAGGACTGGATCACGCGGCAAAAGGCTGAGGGACGTATTATAAACATCGGGTTTTCGTATCACGGAGAGACGGAGATGTTTTTGAAGATCCTCGATTCTTACGATTGGGATTTCTGTCAGATACAATACAATTATCTCGACGAGCATTCTCAGGCGGGAAAGAGGGGGCTTCAGGCTGCCGCGGCAAAGGGGATCCCGGTTATCATTATGGAGCCGCTGCGCGGAGGAAAGCTGGTAAATCTTCCCGACAAGGCAAAAGAAGCGCTCGCTGCCGACAGTCACGGCTACACCCCCGCGGAGCTGGGGCTGCGCTGGCTGTGGAATCAGCCGGAGGTGAGCTGTGTGCTTTCGGGTATGAATTCAGAGGAAATGGTGAGCGAAAACATCCGCATCGCTTCGGAGGCGGAGCCGGGGCATCTCACCGAGGAGGATCTCGAGATCGTCGAACAAATAAAGCGCATTATCCGCGAGCGGGAAAAGGTCGGCTGCACGGGCTGCCGTTACTGTATGCCCTGTCCTAAGGGGGTGGATATTCCCGGGATATTCTACTACTACAATCTTATGTATATGGAGAAGAAGGGTTCGGCGCGGTTTGAGTTTGTTCAGAACATGGGGCTGCGCAAGGAACCGGGGTTCGCTTCGCAATGCGTAGGCTGCGGAAAGTGCGAGCAGCACTGTCCGCAGAAGATCAATATCCGCGAGAAGCTGAAGGAGGCTGACCGCGCTCTCAGACCCCTGCCCTACAAGCTCGGTATAAACATAGCCAGGAAGTTTATGATACGGTAATTGTTTAATTCTCAATAAAAAAAGCTCCCCTTGACTTCTCAAGGGGAGTTCAGACTGTCTATAAATTTTATTGTGATTTATTCGATCGGAACGAAGTCGGCGGCGCCGTGCTTGCACAGCGGGCAGACAATGTCCTCGGGCAGCTCGTCGCCCTCGTGAATATATCCGCATACCGTGCATACATAGCCCTTCTTGCCCTCGGTGGCGGGCTTGGGCTTTACGTTCTGCTGGTAGAAGTTGTAGGTCATGGTTTCCTTGTCGGAGATCACGCGCGCTTCGGTTACGCTGCAGATAAACATTCCGTGCGTGCCGAGATCGACGTACTGTTCCACTTTAAGCGACATGAACGCGTTGATATACCGCGGCAGGAACACAAGTCCGTTCTCCGAACGCAAGGGGGTGCAATTTGCGAATTTGTCGGCGTTTCTTCCGCTTTGGAAGCCGAAATTCTCGAATACCTTGAACGGCGCTTCGGTGGACAGGCAGTTTACATTGAGGATACCCGTCTGCTTGATTACGTCGTGTGAATAGTTCGCTTTATTGATATTTACAGCGACACGGTAGGGATTATCGGTGAGCTGGGACACGGTGTTAACGATGAGTCCGTTGTCCTTCTTGCCGTCGTTGGAGGTCACCACATACAGACCGTAGCCGATCTTGAACAGCGCTCTCATATCGCGCTTATCGGCGGTCTCGTCGTCCTGGGCGAGATAATCCTTGCAAAGCTCGTTTGCAAGGATTTCGATCTGACCGAAGCTGTCGGGATCGGGAGCGGACATGATATGCACGGAGTTTTTCGCGAAGGTGATATTCTTACATTCCTCGAGCATTCCCTTCATTACCCGTGCTGCCTGGGGCGCCCAGGAGCCGTTCTCCATAAGCGCTACTGTGCGGTTCTGATAGTTGCGCTCGGTAAGGTGCTCGATGAACGTGCGCATGAACGGGAAGATATCCGCGTTGTAGGTTGTGGTCGCCAAGACCAGTTTCCCATAACGGAAAGCATCCTCGACTGCCTCAGCCATGTCCTCGCGCGCAAGGTCGGTGACGACTACCTTGGGGCAATGCTTTTCTCTCAGCTTGTCGGCGAGGTATTCCACGGCGGCTTTGGTGTGTCCGTAGACGGAGGTATACGCGATCATTATTCCCTCGGATTCTACTCTGTAGGACGACCAGGTGTCGTACAAATTTATGTAATGGGCGAGGTTCTCTTTGAGGACGGGTCCGTGGGTGGGGCAGATTATGCTGATATCCAGCCCTGCCGCCTTTTTAAGCAGACGCTGGACCTGTGCGCCGTATTTTCCCACTATTCCGATATAATAGCGGCGAGCCTCGCAATCCCACTCCTCTTCTACGTCAAGGGCGCCGAATTTTCCGAAGCCGTCAGCCGAGAACAATACCTTATCACAAGAATCGTAGGTTACTATTACCTCGGGCCAATGAACCATCGGCGCGGTAACAAACGCAAGCGTATGCTTGCCAAGCTCTAATGTGCTGCCCTCGTCTACTACGACGCGGCGGTCTTCATATTCCTTGCGGAAAAACTGCTTCATCATGGTGAACGACTTTGCGGAGGACACTATTTTCGTATCGGGATAGGCTCTCATGAAATCGTCGATGCTGCCGGCGTGATCCGGCTCCATGTGCTGGATTATCAGGTAGTCGGGCTTTCTTCCGCCGAGAGCCGATACCACATTCCCCAGCCACTGCTGCACGAAGCGGCGGTCTACCGTATCCATTACCGCTGTTTTTTCATCAAGTATCACATAGGAGTTATACGCCATGCCGTTGGGGACTATGTACTGTCCCTCGAACAGGTCTACCTCATGGTCGTTCACGCCTACATACTTGATATCGGATGTTATATTGATATCCATATTTCCTCCTTAAAAAGTGTATTTTTGCTTGGAATTACTCTTTTATTATAGCGCAATTTCGTCTGTTTGTCAAGACGAATTTGCTATGCTCTTGACAACCTCAATTCGACAGTATATAATAGTATTATAGCCCGATTTAACGCGATAAAAAGGAGGTCGTTTTATGAATGTGACGCCGCCCAGCAGCAAGGTCAACGATCAATACCGCGCAGAGCCTCCGAAGAATCTGCGCGAGGTTCCAAAATACTTAAAAAAGGTCGTCGGGGATACGAGCGAGCGTATGTTCTATATCGTAAAGCTCGTGTGGGAAGCAAACCGCGGGATCATGTTCATTATGGCGTTTATGACGCTGTTTAACGGAGTTATGCCCGTGATCGGCTCGATCATCGGCAAGGAAATTCTTAACGACCTCGCTAAGGCATATCAAAACGAGCTTACGAGCTTTCATATCATCGCCGTGCTTCTTATCGCGCAGTTTGTTTATCTGCTTCTCAAAGATCTGATAACGCGTATTTATTCGACGGTTCTGCGCATTTCGGGCGAGATCGTTGCGAACCACATCAAGATAAAGCTGATGGTGAAATCGAAGGAGGTCGATCTTTCGAGCTATGACAGTCCCGAATATTACACAAAGCTCGAAAACGCTACGCGTGAAGCGGCAAGGAGGCCTATCGAATCGCTTACGGCGACGTTCTCCATTATCTCGACTATTATCAGCATTGTGAGCTATATAGTTATCATTCTGGCGGTGGGGATCTTGCCGGCGCTTTTGATAATCGCGGTGTCTATTCCCTCGACCGTTATCAACTTCTATTTCCGCAGAAAAAATCACGCTTACCTTTCACGCAAGAGCAATGAGCGCAGGCAGCTTGCCTACTATTCGGAGCTTATTACCAACAAAGACCTCGTTAAGGAAATGCGTACCCTGGATCTTACCGACACCTTTATTGAAAAATACAAAACGGTTTTCGGCGTGTATTTCAAGGGGCTGAGGAAGCTGATGGTTCTTGAGTGCGTGTGGAATCTGGGCGCGGGTATTCTCTCGACCGCTGTAAACTGCGTTCTGTTTGTGTTGATCGCGCAGGGGGTCTTCAACGGGCAATACGAGGTCGGCAACTACGCGCTGTATACGGGCGCGCTGAACGCTATCGCGGGGGGGATCGGCTCTCTCATTACCACTACCGCGTCTATTTACGAATCTACGCTGTTCATCAACAACATGATCTCGTTTATGAAGGAGGAGCCGAAGATAGTTCCCATTATTGACCCGCCGAGAAAGGTTGAACGGGGCGTTGGTCATACTATCGTTTTTGAGCACGTTTCCTTTCGATATCCCGGGGCGGAGCGCGACGTTCTGAGGGACATCAGCTTCACCGTTTCGCCGAACGAATCGGTGGTTCTGGTGGGGCTAAACGGCGCGGGAAAAACTACGCTGATAAAGCTGCTTATGCGGCTTTACGACCCTACGGAGGGGGTCATTCTCTTGGACGGGCACGATATCAGAGAATATGACGTGAGGGCTTTGTATGATATGTTCGGGATCGTGTTCCAGGACTATGGGAAGTATGCCGTGACCGTCGGGGAGAACATCGCTTTCGGCGAGGTTGCTAAGGGCATCGTTCGCGAGGATATCGAAAAAGCCGCTCTTTACAGCAATGCGGACAGCTTTATCGAGCAATTCCCGAAAAAATACGATACGCCGCTCATGCGCTACTTTGAGGACAGCGGCACGGAGCTTTCGGGCGGGCAATGGCAGAAGATCGCTATCGCGCGCGCGTTTTACGCGGATTCGGATATTCTTATTCTCGACGAGCCGACGGCTTCGCTTGACGCTATCGCCGAGCAGGAGATATTCACGCAGTTTGAGACGCTTCGGCAGGGCAAGTCCTCGATATTCGTTTCGCACAGGCTTTCAAGCGCCACTACCGCTAACAAGATCGTTGTTCTAAACAACGGCACTATCGAGGAGATCGGCACCCACGCGGAGCTGATGAAGGCGGAGGGCGAGTATTTTAAGCTGTTCTCAACTCAGGCTAAGCGCTATCAGACGCCCGCGGAGGAAACACAATACTAATTCCCGATTAAAAATAGACATCTTTGCGGAAATCCCGCACCTATCGCGTCGTCAAAGCTTCTTGAGGTAAACCGCAGGTTTTCCGTACATACAGTACGCCTGCATCGCTTTTCCTAGCGCTAGGCACGGTCTCTCCAC
>JAFLUD010000106.1 GCA_022508965.1 Oscillospiraceae bacterium | reverse complement strand
TACTCCAATTAGAAAATCAAAATTTGTTGATAGATTTAGGATGGTATCCAGAGGGGGATATTGAAGGGAGCTATACACTTTATCTTGTTGATACAACTAAAGATTACCCATTTAACTCTCCTCTTGAACTTTTTAAGTCAAAATCCAAACAAGAAATAATATATAGGATTGAATATTGGACAAATTATAATTTCTTCTCAAAGTATTTACGCTAAATTCTGATTTATGCGAGCAACCGAATAATAAACTAAGCCCCGAATCCGTTTCGGGGCTTTACTTCTTTATAAGTACGCTCACTGACACTGCCGCTTTTTTTATTTGAGAATAAACACCTCCCGGACTGACGAGAAGCCCTCAGATGCTAGGAAGCGTTGCTGCGGCTAGGCTCGGTAATTAGTTACCTTTGTGCCTGCCGCAGCGGCGCTGACAACGCAGATGAGGGTTTATCGGCAGTCCGCTTATATTGCCGGCATGACTCTTCCCCCGCTTACGGGAATATACGCTCCCGTAGTAAAGCTCGCAAGGTCGGACAGCAAAAACGCCACCATATTCGCGATCTCTTGGTCGGTCCCCCTGCGCCCCAGCGGAACCGTTTTCTCGTAATCCTCTCTGCGCTCGGTGTGTTCGATGCGGTCGCGCTCCGAGACCGTCCAGCCGGGCGCCACCTGATTCACGGTGATATTGTACGCGCCGACTTCCTTCGCAAGACAGCGCACCACCCCGTCAAGCGCGCGCTTTCCCGCGGTATAAGCCGCGTTGTTCGGCTCCGCGAGAGCGGCGCATTCCGTGTTTATCGCAACAAACCGTCCGTAGTTTTTTTCGATCATATCCGGCAAAAACGCCTTCGCCAGGAACACCGTCTGCATTGCGCAGGAGTCAAACTGGCTCTGAAAATCCTCGAGCGGCTGTTCGAGAACGCTCTTCCATTCGTATTGAATAACAGCATTCGCAACCACCAGATCGACAGTTCCGAGCGTCTCCTTTATCTGCTTTTGCATTTTGAGAACGCTCTCGTGATCGGTGATATCCGCCTGCACCGTCACGGCATTCCCGCCGATAGAACGTATATCCTCCGCGACCCGCTCCGCGCGTTCTTTTCCGCCGTGATAGTGAAGCGCGACAGCCGCGCCGCAGTCCGCAAGCGTCCGCGCGATAACGCGCCCAAGCTCGCCCGACGCCCCGGTAACAAGGGCTGTTTTCCCCTTCAGATCAACACTCAACATATCTTCCACGCCTTTCTTTTAAGAATAAAATCTCTCATCCGGTCAGCTTCCCAAGCGCCTCATAAAGCAGGTCGTAGAGCCGCGCCGCCTTTTTTGGATCAAGGCCAATGCAGCCTCCGATTTTTTGAGGAATATTCGCCGCCTTCTTTTTAAGCGCCTCGCCGCCCTTCGTAAGCGCCACGATAACATCACGCTCGTCGGTATCCGAGCGACGGCGCGTAACAAATCCCTTTTCCTCCAGCTTTTTTAGAACGGGAGTAAGCGTTCCCGAATCGAGAAAAAGCCGCTCGCCGACCTCTTTAACGCGAAGCTCCCTGTGTTCCCACAAAACCATCATTGTGATGTATTGCGTGTAGGTGATGTCCAGCCTCTCAAGGTAGGGCTTGTATGCGCGAACTATCTCCTTAGCGCAGGCATACAGCGGAAAACAAAGCTGATTTTCGAGCTTCAGCGCGTCGTATCTTCCGCTCATTTGCAAATGCCCTCGACCCAGCTCTTCCACTCGTCGAGACTCTGATTCCCGTGAATAACGATCCCCTCTTTGATTACCGCAGAATCGCTCACGCTGACTTTAAGATCGGAAACCGCCTTGTCAAAGCCGGTGCTTCCCGAGGTCGCGAACAGAATTATCGTCTTCCCCGAGAGATCATACCGCTCCAAAAAGGTGTTTATGATAGTCGGCGCTGTGTACCACCATATGGGGAACCCCAGGAAGATCACATCATAATTCCCGACGCCCGCGTCATTGTCGACGATCGCGGGGCGGGACTTTCTGTCCGCCATTTCCACCGAGCTTCGAGAGCCCTTGTCCTGCCAATCAAGATCGGCTTCCGTATATGGCACCTCTGGAACTATCTCGTACAGATCCGCACCCGCAGCCTCGGCTATCTTTTTTGCCGCGTCGGCAGTAACTCCGCTCGCACTGAAAAACGCTACCAGTTTCTTGCTCATAAAAATACCTCCTGAAATTGATTTTGAAGCCTTAAAGCAGCTCCCCCACTTTTGCTTTTACGTTTTTAAGGGAATCGGTCGGCTCAAAGCGCGCGGCGATGTTTCCCTCCCGGTCAATGAGAAATTTCGTAAAATTCCACTTAACGTTTCCGTTGTTTTTGTAATCCTTGTCCACCGACTTCGCCGCCGCACCGAGGATCAGCGTCATCGGACCTTTTCCGAAGCCGCCGAACTTAGTGTTCTCGGAAAGATATTTGTAAAGCGGAATGGCGTTCTCCCCGAAAACGTCAACTTTCGAGAACTGCGGGAAGGTGATCCCATAGCGCCCCGTGCAGAATGATTGTATCTCCTTGTCGTCGCCGGGAGCCTGATTCGCAAACTGATTGCAACGCCTTCATTTTGATTTTGCAAAATTCAATTGCACACAATTTATTTATATCATATTAATAATACCACCTTTCTCGGAATTTGTCAATACCCGAATTTTATTTTTCACCCAATTTTTATTTAAGAACCATTCCACCAAAAACGCTTGACATTTCCGTTTAAAAGCGGTATAATATCAACATTCACCAACAACAAAACGAGAAAAATTTCTCCCGCCCCGTAACATTTTCCGAAAACCCGTGTCTATATAAATGAGAGGCAAAAATACGCGTATTGTGAGAGGTATTATGAACGATTCGGAGCTGATTTCGGCGCTTACAAACGGCGACACAAAAGCGCTTGAAGGGATAATGAAAAAATATTCGGGATACGTCTTAACGGTAGTGAGGAACTTCTCGCGCGGCGCGCTTTCCGAAGACGAGATCGACGAGATTTCCGTCGAGGTATTCTACAAGCTGTGGAGCCTGCGGAAGAACATCGAGATAAAGATAGGGCTTGCGGCATACCTGTCCGCCGCCGCGAGAAACGCCGTAAAAAACCGCTTCCGTAAGCTGAATCCGCCGTCGGAGGACATATCCGAGCTTGAGATATCGTCGGGCTTTCTTGTCGAAGACAAGGCGGAGCTTTCGATAATGACGGAATGCCTGAACGAGGGAATAGAACAGCTCTCCGAAAAAGACCGCGAGATATTTCTGCGCTTTTACCTTTACGGAGAATCAGCCTCTCAGATCGCGAAAGCGATGAATATAACGGAAGGCTCCGTGCGGACGAAGCTGCACCGCATCAGAGCCGGGCTGAAAGAGTATATGAGCGAAAGGGGCTATGATCATGTTTGACGAATTTTTGAAGAATTGCAAGCCGGAAGACGAAATACTCCCCTCCGAAGCTCGCGTCGAAAAAAACCTTGCCTCCTTAAGATCGCTTATAGAAAAGGAGGAAAAGCAGATGTCGAAACGCAAGCTGGGAATAAAGCCGCTGATCATTGCGGCAGCCGCGGCGATCCTTTCGGGAGTATCTCTCCTGTCGGTGAGCGCGGCGATACAGGAAACCACCATAAACTTCATTATGGGCGGCAGTGAGATCGAGGGAGAATACTACGATTATGTGGACAGCGAGGGCTACCGTCAGATGTCGTTTGAGGCTGTTCTTCCGCTTGACGAAAAAAATTACGCGATAATTTTCGACGTAGACGCGCCCCGCGGAGAAAACGTGCGCGTCATCACCGATGAGACCGACCCCGACTTTATGGAGCGGCTCCGTTCGTTTATCGAAGCACGCCGCAACAGCCCGAATACAGAACCCAACGATCCCGACCCCAAGGACTTCGGGCTGATTCTTAAAAACAGCGAGCTTTGCAAATACGAATGGTCGAAAAACTCGAACGGTTTCGTCAGCAGCGGCGGAGGCGTTTTATTCGGAGAATTCGACCGCATAAGTATCGCCTCGGGAAAGCCCTCCGGCTACGGAGAACATTTCACCTACGATCATGAAAACAATACAACCACTCTTCAGATAAACTTTTACTACTATGTCGGCAAGGAATAAACGAAAGGGGGAACTTTTATGAAGAATCAGCTTCCGATCAAACGCCTGATCATCTGCGCGGCAATAGCGCTTGTTGCTATCGGGCTTGGCACATTTAATGTCCTCTACTCAAACTATGTTTTAATACACGAGATTTTCCAAGGAGTGCTCGCGGCAGTGGGAATGACCGCCCTCGGCGAGATATTCGCGTCGCTCTCCAGGCATCCGAGGATATCCTACGTCATCTGCGCGGTGCTGTGCGCGTTAGCGCTCCAGGCAATGACCCCGTGGAACATAATAATTCCGCGCTGCGATTTTTACCAGGTAGACAAGATCGTTGCAGGCTATCAGTACGCCGTATGGTCCTGCCTGGTGGTGTATTCGCTCGCGCTCGCCGCGTCAATCTGGTTTGGAATATTCGTCCTTCACAGAAAAGACGGCGTAACCTCCGAAGAGTAAAAACGACCCCCGCGTTTCGCAAAAAGCGCGGGGGACTTATTTTAGTTGCCGTTTATCGCTTTGTAGAGATCGCTGAAATGGTTGCGATCGTAGGTTTTGCCTTTGTAGGTGACGGAGATAGGACCATCATAAAAAGCGCCGCGGGTATACCGTCCGTCGCCCGTCTCAATTTCGGTCACGCTGTCGGGGATGGCTACGCTTTTTAGGCTTTCGCAACCACTGAAAATTTCATCGCCAATATAGGTCACGCCGTCGGGGATCTCTATGCTTTTAAGTTTATTGCAGCCGGTAAAAGTCCAGCCGTTGATCCTGGTGATGTTTTTGGAAAGCTTTATGCTTTCAAGCTTCTCACAGCCGGAAAAAGCATTATAGCCGATATAGGTCACGCTGTCGGGAATTTCTATGCTTTTAAGCACTTCGCAGCTCATAAAAGCTCCATCACCGATCATGGTAACACTGTTGGGAATGGTAATGCTCGTATACCCCTCAAAAATAGGGATGCCTTCGCCGTATACACTGAATATTTTGGTGACCCCGTTGGGTATGACCAAATCGGTGTTTGATTTGTCGAATTTCACATAAACGAGATAATTGTTTATGATAACAAACGGGGAGTTTTTGCTTTCGATTTCCGAAAACAAAGGCGTGTTTTTAAAAGCACTGGGATCAATTTTCGTTACACTGTCCGGAATGTCTATGCTTTTTAGCTTGGAATTCGCGAATGCGCTTTCACCAATTGATAAAATACCCTCGGAAATAATTACATTTTCAACATTACTATTATTAAACCCTCGAATCTGCGCTACCGGAAGACCGCGTATGGTAGACGGTATCTTTACGGATGTTGCCTTTCCAAAATATCCATCAATAAACATATATGCGTTTTGTTCATAACAAAAAAAATCAGTCTCGAGCGGTTCTACAAAGTTGACCTTGTCGGGAGTGCCGCTGTTCGGCTTGGAGGTTCCTCCCGATGTGGAGCCTCCGGAATTGCCCGAATTGTCTTTGGAGTTTCCGGAACTGCCGGAATTGTTCTCGGAGCTTCCGACGCTGCCCGAATTGCCCTCGAAGCCGCTGTCGGGATCAATGTACTCATCGCTGTTTAAGCTGCTCTGCTCGTTATCGGCGCTGCTGTTTTTGTCCGCTTTGTCCGAGGTGGACGTGTCCTTGTCCGTTTTTGAGTAGGGTATCTCGTTGTCGCTGCTGCACCCCGTCAAAAGAAGTGCGCCTGTTAATAATAACGCTAAGATCTTTGCCTTTTTCATGTTTTTCCTCCTGATAAAATAAAAAGTGCGCAGCCGA
>JAFLUD010000105.1 GCA_022508965.1 Oscillospiraceae bacterium | reverse complement strand
AAGACATCGCCCTTTCACGGCGGAATCATGGGTTCAATTCCCGTACGGGTCACCATTATGTTATCCCATAAACGGCATTTCAAAGCCGTTTATGGGATTTTATTTTGCCATTTTCGGAATAATCCCACAGCATACCTATTGGAAACTAATGACAGCCTGCCGTGGGAAAAAACACAAACAGTTTTCTATGCAAATTATAATGAGGATTCAACTGTTGACCATACTAAAACAGGACTTTCCCTTTACCGAATCTTAACCGTTTTCTCCTTGAAATGATATCCGAGTTGTGTTATAATGTAACCATCGAGGTGAACAAAATGTCCGAAATAATGATAATAGATGACGACATGCATATAAGCGCTCTGCTGGAAGAAGCGCTGAAAAACGAGGGATACTGCGTAAGCAAAGCCTTTTCGGGAACCGAAGCGCAGCTTGTTTTATCGCAGAACAAGCCCGACCTGATATTGCTGGATCTCATGCTGCCGGGGCTTAGCGGAGAGGAATTGCTGCCGCAGATCAAGGAGATCCCCGTAATTGTAATTAGCGCGAAAGCGGACACTGCCGACAAGGTCGGGCTGCTGTTGGGCGGCGCCGCGGACTATATCACAAAGCCGTTCGATATAGACGAGCTGCTGGCGAGGATAACGGTGCAGCTTCGCAAAAGCTCCCCCGCTTCGGAAGAAAGAACGCTTGAATATCGTGAGATCAGGCTCTGCACCGATACGCACACAGTAACGATTGCAGACGAAAACATTAAGCTCACCAGAACGGAGTTTGCGATCCTGAAGCTGCTTATGCAGAATCCCGAGCGGGTGGTCGCAAAGCTCACTATACTCGACAATATCAGCTACGACACGCCCGACTGCACCGAAGACTCGCTGAAGATCCACATCCATAACCTCCGCAAAAAGCTGAAAGCGGCGTCCGGCAAGGAATACATTTTTGCCGTATGGGGAATAGGCTTTATGCTGAAAGCGTAAACTTAACAAAATCTTAAACAATTTCTTAACCGATTTCTTAACTTTTCTGTGCTAAAATATAAGCAAGGTAATAGCCGTACAGAAATTTACTTACGACTATCGTCCACACAATATTGGGAAAAGGGAGCGGCAGCCTGCCGCTTAAAAAGGAGGGCTGAATATGGACTATGTTCTGAAAACAAACGGTCTTTGTAAAAACTACCGTCATTTCAAGGCATTGAACGGGCTTTCAATGAACGTTCCCAAGGGAGCGATCTACGGCTTTGTCGGAAAGAACGGCGCGGGCAAGACAACGCTGATCCGCCTTATCTGCGGATTACAGCGCCCCACAAACGGAGATTTCGAGCTTTACGGTATTAAGAACACCGACAGAACGATCTCTAAATCCCGCCGAAGAATGGGCGCGGTCGTCGAAACTCCGTCCATCTATCTCGATATGACGGCACGGGAGAATCTCAAACAGCAATACCGTTTTCTGGGAGCGCCGAGCTTTGATGGGATCGATGAGCTGCTAAAGCTCGTCGGTCTTGAAAACACGGGCAAGAAAAAAGCGCGCAACTTCTCACTCGGTATGAAGCAGCGCTTGGGAATTGCCGTCGCGCTTTGCGGAAATCCCGATTTTCTGGTACTCGACGAGCCGATAAACGGACTCGATCCGCAGGGAATTATTGAGATACGCGAGCTTATCCTCAAGCTCAACCGCGAGCAGCAGATAACCGTGCTGATTTCCAGCCACATACTCGATGAGCTGTCGCGGCTTGCCACGCATTTCGGATTTATCGACAGCGGTCGTATTGTAAAGGAAATGAGCGCCGAAGAGCTTGAAGCCGCCCTGCGAAAGTGCGTAAGGATGCGCGTTTCGGACGCAAAAGCTCTTGCCAGAGTGCTTGACGGAATGAACGTCGAGTATAAAATTCTCGACAGCACTACCGCCGATGTTTATGCCAAGCCGAATTTCACACAGCTTGCTATGGAGCTTTCCAAGGAAAACTGCGAGGTCATCTCTATGGAAGAACACGACGAAAATCTCGAGAGCTTCTATGTAAATCTGGTAGGAGGAATAAACCGTGGCTAAACTTCTTCGAGGGGATTTTATAAGGCTTTTTAAAAGCAAGATATTTTGGTTGGGCGTTATTTTTATGTTTGGATTTGCGGCTGCGGCGGTATTTACAAAGTGGAACGACTCACGGCTCGATCCAGATTATTACAATCCTCCCGACGGAATACTGCTTGCGGGGGCTTTGTATATGGGCATTGTAATTGCCGTTTTCATAGGAATTTTTATAGGCACTGATTACAGTAACGGCACTATCCGCAACAAGCACATTATGGGACACTCAAGAACGAAAATGTATCTGTCAAATCTGGCAGTATGCATAACCGCGTCGGTGATAATGCATATCGTGTATATCGCGGTTATCGTCGGGGCGGCAAGTTTTGGAATTACGCGGAAATTTGAAATGTCCATCGGCAGCGTTGCGGCGCAAACCCTTACAAGCGTTTTTTCGCTTGCAGCCATTTCGGCAATATTGTTATTTGTGAGTATGCTGATACCGAGCAGGTCGGCTGGCGCGGTTTTTGCAATTATTCTTTCTATTCTGCTGATATTAACAGCGAGCGGAATTGACAGCGCTCTTCGGGAAAAGGAATATAAAACCTCCGGATACAGCATTGTGGCGGCGGAGGACGGCAGTTTAGTCACCATACCGCAGGATAAAGATCCGGTTAAAAATCCTAAATACGTTACCGGGACAAAAAGAAAAGCGCTTGAATTTCTTAATGACGCTCTTCCAGTCAATCAAATATGCCAATTGGTTTACGGAAAGCCGACAGAAACATCGGAAATCAGCGAAGAAAGCAATATCAACACGTTTCTTCCGTTGTACTCGCTTGCGCTGACGGCTGTAATTACAGCCGCAGGTATCCTTACCTTCCGAAAAAAAGACCTAAAGTGAGGTGCAAACTATGATCAAACTTCTCAAAGGGGATTTTGTCCGGCTTCTCAAAAGCAAGATCTTCTGGCTTGGCGTTATTTTCATGCTTGGCGTGGGGGTATATTCGGTAATTCATATATCGACCTATTCAATGGATCCCGACAATACTCTTACAAACGGCGTTACAATGTATGTCGGTGTAGTGATCGCCGTATTCATAGGTTTTTTTGTGGGAACCGACTACGCCGGCGGAGCGATACGCAGAAAGCTAAGCATGGGATATTCGAGAATATCGGTTTATTTTTCGTATCTGATAATATGCTTCCCCGCCTCGGCGATCATGCACGCCGCGTTTATAGCGGTCATGGCAGCAGCAGCCGCCCTGGGGATCACAAACAAATTCACAATATATTCTGCCGAAGAATTGCTTTCCTTTACTCTTGTAAGCACCTGCTCCGTATTAGCGTTGGCGGCGATATCGCTGCTGATCAGTATGCTGATCTCAAACAGAACGGTCGGTGCGGTCACGGCGATCGTCATAGCGCTTATGTTTGTATTCATGGCGCAGGCAGTACAAAACAGCCTCAGCGCCGAGATCTATCATAAAGTAGAACACCCCGACGGAACGGGAGGGTACGAGTTCGCATACCCCGACGACAACCCAAGCACAAAAAGGAAAATACTCAGATTTGTGCATGATTGGCTTCCCGAAAACCAGTTGTTTCAGTTAGCCAACGGGGCGCAGGCAATGACATCAAAGGACGGCTATCTTCCGGTCAACGATGAAATATTTCCGCTCTACTCGCTTTCGGTGATCGCCGTATCCACAGCGGCGGGAATTGCGGTATTCCGAAAAAAGGACCTGAAATAAAAAACGGGGCGAATTTAAAGGCAACACCACGCAAAGATTGTGCGGTGTTGCCTATGTTCGCCCTGAAAGTATTTGTAAAGGAGCAGGCTATGCTTTATCTTATCGGTTTGTGCGTTATACTTTTTGCGGCGGTGATCATATTAGCGTTTAAGATATATCTTATGAAAAAATCAGCGAAGGAAATATCCGAGGGCTTTGCCGAGAAGCTGCAAACCGACACGAATACGCTTATAGACATTTCAAGCAGCGACAGAGAAATGCGCGCTCTCGCCGACAGCATTAACAAGCAGCTGATAATCCTGCGAAAAGGTCACCACCGCTATATGCAGGGCGACAAAGAGCTTAAAACAGCGATCACGAACATCTCCCACGATCTGCGCACGCCGCTCACAACGATATGCGGTTATCTTGACATAATGAAGCGCATGGAAAAGCCCCCGAAGATAGCGGAGTATCTCGATATAATAGACGAGCGCGCCGAGCTTATGGAACAGCTAACGGAAGAGCTGTTCAGATATTCCGTAATTCTATCGGAGGAAAGCGCGGGAGAATCAGAGGAAGTGTTTGTAAATCAGGTGCTCGCCGAAAGCGTCAGCGGTTACTATGCCGTCCTGACAAAGCAGGGGATCACACCGAATATCCGCATCACCGAAAATAGAATAGTAAGAAAATTGAACAAGACCTCCTTGTCGAGAGTGTTTTCAAATCTGCTGAATAACGCCGTAAAATACAGCGACGGAGATTTAGCGATCACGCTCTCGGATACGGGAGAGATCACCTTTGCCAATACCGCAAAGGCGCTGTCCTCCGTCGAGGTAGAGCGGCTTTTCGACAGGTTTTACACCGTTGAGACCGCGAGGAATTCCACGGGACTCGGGCTTTCCATTGTAAGAACGCTCGCAGAGCAGATGGGAGGAAACATTTCGGCGGAGTATAAAGATAATACGCTTTATATCAGGCTTGTTTTTTCGGAAAAACCTGTACCATAAATTCAAACCCCCGCCATTCGCAGGAACAGCGGGGATAATCTTATTTCTTCCACATCGAGGGATTGAACAAAAGCAGCATCGGGAACAGCTCCAGTCTTCCCGCGAGCATATCGAATATGAGAACGATCTTGCTGAATATCGAGAAGAACCCGAAATTCGCCGATGGACCGACCAGCTCAAGACCGGGGCCGATGTTGTTGGTAGCGGAAACGACCGCGGTAAAGTTGGTAATGAGGTCGTGGTTGTCGAAGGAGATCAGCGCGATCGAAACGATGATAAGCGCGATGTACGCAACGATGTAAACGCTGACGGAGTGAACCGTCTCATCCTCGACCGGATGACCGTCCATCTTGATTTTCTTGACCTGCTGCGGGTGGATCATCACCAGCAGCTCCCGTCCGAGGTTTTTAAAGAGAATAATGATTCTCGAAACCTTCATACCGCCGCCGGTACTGCCCGCGCAGGCGCCGACGAACATAAGCAGCACGAGGATCGTCCTCGAAAGCTCCGGCCAGTTGTTGAAGTCAACGGTAGAGAATCCCGTAGTCGAAATAACCGACGACACTGCGAAGGACGAGTCGAGAAGCGCCTGTCCGAAGCCGCTGAGGTTCTCCATGATGTTGTAAGCGATGATAAGAGTAGACGCGATGACGATTCCGAAGAACACCCTGACCTCCAGGCTTAGCGCGTCGCGTATCTTTCCCTTGAGAATGAAGTAATAGCTGTTGAAATTCACCGAGAACAGCAGCATAAACACGATAACAACGATCTGCACAAACGTCGAAAACCCGCCAAGACTTGTGTTGTAGATACCGAAGCCGCCCGTACCCGCGGTAGCGAACGCGGTATTAAGCGCCTCAAAAGGCGTCAGCCCGCCGAAAAGCAATATCACAAACTCCACCAGCGTCAGCGTGAAATAGATCCCGTACAGCAAAAGCGCCGTAGTTTTCACTCTGGGAACCAGCTTGCTGACCGACGGACCCGGCGATTCCGCCTTCATAATGTGCATATTCTGCGCGCCCGAGAGGTGCACAAACGCCATGATGAACACCAGCACGCCCATTCCACCGACCCAGTGCGTAAAGCTCCTCCACATAAGCATGGACTTCGAGAGCGATTCCACGTCGCTTAAAATGCTCGCGCCCGTAGTGGTAAAGCCCGAAACGGTCTCAAAAAGCGCGTCGATAA
>JAFLUD010000104.1 GCA_022508965.1 Oscillospiraceae bacterium | reverse complement strand
ATACCGCGTCGTTAAGCTCAAGCTCGGAAACGACTTTACCCGCCATATCAACTACATTTATCTTTGACATAGTATCGTCCTCCCCTCTTATGCTTTAACCGCGTCGCAAATTGTTACAACGCCGCCCTTCGGTCCGGGAACGGCTCCCTTGACCGCGATAAGGTTGTTCTCTGCGTCAACCTTTACTACTACAAGATTCTGAACAGTAACATTCTCTGCGCCGAGGTGTCCTGCCATCTTCTTGCCCTTGAAGATTCTCGACGGAGACGAGCACGCGCCCATAGAACCCGCTTCTCTTGCAACGGGGCCTGTACCGTGAGATTCTCTTAATCTGTGCTGATTGTGACGCTTGATCGCGCCTGCGTAGCCCTTACCCTTGGATACGCCCGCAACGTCGATAACGTCGCCCTCGGTGAATACGTCTGCCTTGATAACGTCGCCGGTGTTGAAACCGCTGATGTCGTCAAAACGGAACTCCTTGAGCGTCTTTTTGAACGCCACGTCGTTCTTCTTAAAATGACCCTGCTCGGGCTTGTTCACGTGCTTTGCGGATACGTCCCCAAAGCCCAGCTGAACAGCCTCATAGCCGTCGTTTTCGGTTGTCTTTTTTTGTACTACAACGCACGGACCCGCTTCGATTACCGTTACGGGAACAACCTTGCCTGCCTCGTCGAAGACCTGCGTCATGCCGATCTTCTTGCCGATGATACCCTTTGTCATTTCGGCTTCCTCCTTAAAAATTGGTTATTGGTTGGGAATTCCCAACATGACCAATCGAAAGCGTTTTTCGCTTCCGGTCGGTTAGTGGTTGGCACTTGCGATCATTGGGAATCGCTGCGCCAACATAACTCCAACAGTATCTATATTTAGATGTCCATTGAAATTTCTACGCCTGCGGGCAGCTCCAGCGACTGGAGAGCCTCGATGGTCTTCTGAGTGGGGTGGATAACGTCGATAAGGCGCTTGTGGGTTCTCATCTCGAACTGCTCGCGCGAATCCTTATACTTGTGTACCGCTCTCAGAATGGTTACTACCTGCTTGTCGGTCGGCAGCGGGATAGGTCCCGCAACTCTTGCACCGCCGCGCTTTGCTGCGTCTACGATCTTTGCCGCAGCCGCGTCTACTACGCTGTGCTCGTAACCCTTTACCTTGATTCTTACCTTTTCGTTTGTTGCCATTGATTTTTCAACCTTTCTTCGTTGTTTTACGGGGGATTCCCCGAATTCATAAAATGAGTTATGCCCGCTTTCTGCGCAAAAAGCGGGGCAAATTGTCGGCGAAGCCCATTTTGAAAAATCCACCGTGCCGTGTGTTTCATACCCTCGCGCATACCCGTCAGTTATCCGAGCTTCTCGGACACTTTAACGAACGCTCGATATGACATCGGCGCGTAACTTTTCGCCCGAGTCTTGCCCGGACATGCTCTGTCGAAATTACCGCGAAATCGCAAGAATTCCGCGCAACCTCCGACTTCATCGCCTTGCGACCGCTTAGAACAGCCGCAAATAATATTTTAACACAATTATCCGCCATTTTCAAGCACTATATAATAAAATTATTCCAATTTTACGGAGAAATTTTCCGCGGATTTGTCCTAAGTTTTGTGCATTCTGCACAACAGAGGCAAGAGATTAGAGGCAGGAAGCAAGATTTTGCGCTTTTGGGGGATATGTTCCCAATATATAGGGAGGGCGGTTTTCGGTTGCGCGGCGGTTGCTGCGCCGAGCGATCCGCAGGCGACAAAAGTGCGTAGGCTCCCCGTCGGCTACCCCTGCGGGGCGACCTCCGGGGAGCGGCGCGAGCCTGTTTGTTGGCGCAAACAGGCTCGCGCCCATTGGCGGAACACACCTATTATAATATAGCGATGTCAGCCGATGAGAGAATCCACCGCGCCGCCGAGAACCTCCGCCCACATCTTTATCAGCACGTCGATGTCGGCGGTGGTGACGTGAAAGCCGCTGTCGGAGCGGTTTTGAGTGACCGACGAGAGCACGGTCATGGTGGGAACTCCGACGGCGGCGACCGGTATCCCCAGCCGCTCGCGCGAGAGCGCACCGCGTGTGCAATCGGCGCCCGCCCCGGGGATTAGCCCCGCATCGGTTATCTGCACCGTCCTGCCGATGGCGCGCGGATCCTTGCAGGCGAGCGCGTCGACCGCGATAACGCAATCGGCACGAAGCTCCCTTGCCGCGGCTTTCACCAGACGCGCGGTTTCAAGTCCCGTTTTTGCGGCAACGTCCGTCTCTATCGCCGAGAGCGTATACCGCCGACCCTTTCGCGCGGAAATTCCGCGAATGACGGCGGCTCCGAGGCTGTCTTGCGTTATATCGGGATTCCCCAGACCTACCGCGAAAAGCCGCCCCCGCGGCGGTATCACCTGCGAGAGCGCCCTCGACAACAGCGCCGACAGCCCCGCCGCGTGCGGCTCGGATTCCAGCGTGATGTACCGTCCCCGAGGTTTTCCGATCTGCTTTTCGGCGGCTTCGCTTATCTTCACGTCGGTTATCTTCACGGCGCCTATTGTGCGGGTCACCGCGTGGATGCCCTCGGAACGCGCGACGGCTTGTGCCGCTTCCACGGCAAGTCCGCTGTTGTCCATTCAATTCACTCCTTTGAAAGCAAAAAGTTCTCAAAAAAATTTTCAAAACCCCTTGCAATTTTAAAACGTATGTGCTATAATGAAATGTACTATGATAAAAAACAAATCGAAATCACAATTTAACGCGCGCGTTTTGTGTAATTTTTGGTGAATATAAATAAATGTTGCCCGAAATGCCGCGCAAAAATACGGGTTCGATTGAAAACATTCTACGGAGGTGAAAATCATGCCGAATATAAAGTCAGCCAAGAAAAGAGTATTGACCTCAAAGGCGAGAACCGACGCAAACAAGCGCGCGAAGTCCGCACTGAGAACAGCAATCAAAAAGGCTCGCGCAGAGGGCGCCGACGCTGCGACGATCAAGTCAGCAAGCATAAGCGTTGACAAAGCGGCAGGCAAGGGTCTTATCCATAAGAATAAAGCCGCTCGCCTGAAGTCGCAGCTTGCCAAGAAGGCAAACGCGACTAACTGATCGCAGTGTTTTCGCCCGCATTCCCAGGAGGTTTGCGGGCTATTGTTTTCTGCGGTTCCATAAAGAGAAAGGGGAAACATCATGATTAGCACAGAAAGAGAGATAACAAATTTTGACGAAATAGATTCGCTGCTGGGCAAGGCGCGCGTTTGCAGGATCGCTTTGTTCGACGGGGAATATCCGTATATAGTGCCGATGTGCTTCGGCTATGACCTCGGCGACGGAAAGCTCGAGCTGTATTTCCGCTGCGAGGAAAAGGGCAAGAAGATGGAGCTTCTTAAAGCCAACAACAGCGCGGCGTTTGAGATCGACGAGCTGTGCGAAGTGGTTAGAAGCGAGACTCCATACGGGTTTACGGCGAAGTATTGGAGCATCACCGGCAAGGGTACGGTGGAGTTTGTTACGGGCATCGACAAGATCACGGGACTTAACCACATCTTAAAGAAGTATGTGGAAAATCCCTCGGAGCTGAAGCTCCACGAGCAGACGCTCAACAGCTTCGCTATACTCAAGCTCACCGCAGGGGAATTCTGCTGTAAGGAGCACGATCCGGCAGTGGGATGATCCCGCTTTTAGAGGAGAATAAAGGGAACCTCAAAAAACCGGTTTGAAAAGGAAAAATCGGCAGAGTGCGTCGGCGGCAAGGAAAGCCGACGACGCAAGGCTTGATGCCTTGCTAGGAGGTTTGACGCCGCAGACGGCGTACTATGACAATTTTTCCTCAAACAAGGTATTTTGAGGTGACCTACATGAACAAGTATCAACTTTTTTTGAAATTCAAGGAATGGCGCGAGGACGGCGAGAACGAGAAGATCGTCGAGGCGATAATGCGGCTTCCCGAAAACGAGCTTGACGACGACGTTTTGTCGTGGCTGGTGGAGGCATATATCGACATCGAGGAATACAAGAAGGCTATCGCCGTTCTGGAAAGTCAGCGCGAACGTCTCGAGGACGACTATAAGTGGCATTTCAGGCTGGCGCTGGCGCTGTTTCACGCCTCCGAGGACGAGGAGTGCGAGGAGGACGACGAGCTTCGCATCAACATTCTCACACGCGCAAAGGTCGCTTTGGCGCGCGGCATGAATATGAATCCCCCGCGCTCGGTTTTGGAGACCGCCGACAGATATATGGAGCAGATCTCCGATAAGCTGGAGGAGCTTTACGGCGACGAGGAGGACGACGAGGAAAGCTCCGACGGCGAGCTTGAGATGTACGACGAGGAAGAGCTGGACGCTATCGAGGAGCATATAAAGGAGTATTACGGGGATTTCCCTACCGTCTGCCATGAGATAGTTTCTCCGGATATCCACTGCGATATCTGCATTGTTCCTCCGTCGAAAAAGCGCAACTATTTTACTCTCGTAACAATGGGGATGGGAGCGCATATCATGAATATCCCCGAGGAGCTTTCCACCGAAGAACTCGGCAGAGCGGAGCTTCTTATCTGCCTGCCGCCGGAATGGAAGGTCGGAGAAAACAGCGAGGAATGGTTCTGGCCGCTTACGCTTTTGAAGGGGCTGGCGCGGCTTCCGATAAACTGCGATACCTGGCTTGGCTGGGGACATTCCGTTGACAATCAGCGCGCTTTCGCTGAGAACACCGCGCTTTGCGGCTCGCTGCTGATATACCCCGAGGACGCTCCCGACGGCGCGGAAAGCTGCTTGCTTCCGAACGGGGATACGGTAAACTTCTTTGAAGTGATCCCGCTGTTCCGCGAGGAAATGAACTACAAGATCGACAACGACACAAAGGCTCTTCTCGAACAGATGAGCAATTGCAGTCACATTGTTAATATCGACCGCGAGAACTGCTGCGAGGGCTATAAAACTCCGCAGGCGACCGTTATAGACGCGGCGGACGATCATTCCTCAAAAATTACCGACAAAAAGCTCCCGCTGGAGCTTATAAACGGCTGCAACCACATCGCTATATTTATGCGCTGGTGCATCGAGCACGATATGGTGGCTCCCGAGTTCCACGAAAACTGCCCGTATATCATCGAGGGAGTTCTCAGCGGAGAGCATACCGACATCCGCGCTTTTATCATGGAATATTTCGGTGGAGAGCTTATGCCGTATCAATTAAGCTATATGGGCGCGGCGTTCGCAAACTTCTATTATAACTGGGACGACAAAAACCCAAAGCATTTCTTCCCCGCGGACGTGGATTCCTACGCCGAGGAATATTTCGGCACCGAGCGCTATAACTGCGAGGAATTCCAGGACGAGGCGTATATGTTCGTGCCGTTTGACGAGGAATACTACAAGGGGCTTTCAAAGTACATCGACCGCGCGTTTTTTGACTTCTATCCCGCCTTTGCGGATTATCAGTATAAGACCGCCTCGGAGACGCTGGAGAAGGTATCGAGGGCGCTGAATTTCTCGGCGGAGATCATCCGTCACCAGCGCGAGACCGAAAGCGAATACAAGTCCGCTTTACGGCAGGGGGCGTATTCGCGGCTTATGATTATCGACGGCGAGGGGGCTGTTACCGCGCGCGGGGAGCTTTACGACCTGCTGGACTATGCGCTCAATCCCTTTATGACAAACCTCGTTATCGCGAAGATCCCCGATGTGGAGGAGTGGGCTAAGGAGCGCTTTACGGCGGCTCCGTCTGTGGAGCTTCCCACGGACGAACGGCTTTTATCGCTCGGAAAACAGGCAGAGGAAAAGCTCGGCATTATCCCGCTGATACTCTCCTTTGACAGCGAAAAATCAACGTTTTATGTTCCCTTGGAAAACGGGAATTATGTTAGGTTTACAGGAGGCGGAATTCAACAATAAATCGCCTGTTCGGACAGGCTTCGCAAAATTATTTTTTCGCCCCCTTGATTTTTGGAATTTTCCATATTATAATGAAAATAATATAGGGAGCCGCTAAAACCGGTTTGAAAAGGAAAAATCGGCAGAGCCGTCTGTTGCCCTCTGTTGCGG
>JAFLUD010000103.1 GCA_022508965.1 Oscillospiraceae bacterium | reverse complement strand
GCTATCAAAAAAACCTAAACAGTTTTATCTCCCCGAGCAATCGGGGAGATTTTTTGTCGCTCGAAGATTCCCAAACAAAAAAAGCCCCCAAGGCGAGCCGCCTTTGGTTTTCCGTTCCAAACGTGGAACGTTGCCAAAGGCTGTCACTCGAACCGTGCGATAGTTTTATATCGCACGTTCCTTGGGGGCTTATGTATTGTGTGATTAAGCGTAAACGCTGAACAAAGCGCCTACATTATAAGCATAAGAAGCGGTGCTGTTCGCGCTGTAACCCATCGCGCTTGCGCTGCCGACCAGCGAGTTCACCTGATCCGCCTTCTGACCCACCTTATCAAGCAGCGAGTTGTCGAAAGCGTACTTAACGTCCTCCGCGGTCACCTTGGAGATATCCCCGAGGGTGAGCTTGCCGTCCTTGCCGACAGAGATCCCCGCGCGCTGCAAAGCGAACGAGTAGGAACGCATAGTGCTCTGGAGCGCACTGTTCTTATCCTGCACTGCGCTCTTATCGGACTTCGCCATCTCGTCGATAAAGCTGTTGTATTTATCAATGAATTCCTGCGCGGTATTCGTGAAATCCGAAGTAACAAACTCAACATCGTCCGAGCCGAGCCCATGCGCGTAGGATTTGAGAGCGGTTGCCGCGTCCTTTACCGCCTCGGTCATATTTTTGAGAGTGCCGGAGTTGTCAGCCGCACCCGAAGAAGTCGTGCCGGAAGTGCCCGTTGTTCCGGTGCTGCCGGAAACGTTCTTCGAGAACAGCCCCGAGCCGCCCGTGAGGGTGTTGATCTGGCGCGCCTTCTGAATTATCTTGTCGGAATATCCGCCCGAGCCGAAGGTGGACTTTACGTCGGACGCCTTGATGTTGGAAAGATCGTCCATAAGCGTCAGCTTGTTGTCGGAACCCACGGTGATGCCCGCGCGCCTAAGAGCGTTCGAGTAAACCTTCGTGGAATTTACCGTAAGCACGCCCTTTTGAAGAACGTTCTGATTATCCGAATCCGCCAGCTTATCGACCATAGCGTTGTAGTTGTCAACAAAGCTCTGCGCCTGTTTTCTGTAAGCGTCAACGTCCAGCTCTCCCGAGTATTTCAGAGAATTCGCGAAATCCTTGATGCTTTCCGCCGCGCCGCCCGCGTTAGCGGAAGCGGTCTTGATAGACTGCGCGGTGCTGAAAGAGGACTCGGAGGAAGAATCGTTGTCCTTTATCCCGAAAATGCTCTTATAAAGATCGCTGAACTGCGAACGGAATTCGTCGCTCTTATTCTTGAGCATATTGCTCTTGAGCAAGTCGTTGAGCGTATCCGTAGAGCTGGAATATTTGCCGTAGCTGCTGTTGATATTTCCATACTTATTGGCAAGCATCGAGCCGTAAAGGCTGTCCAGCGTCGAGCCGTACTTAGCCTGTGCCTTAGCCATGCCAAGCTGGATTCTGGCCTGATTTCCTACTGTCATAACTATCACCTCTCTGAATATTTTCGAGCATTCAAGGCGTTGGGAATTTCAACGTCTCATTCTGCTTTTCTTACGATCGCAATTGGGGTCTGCTGCGAACACTGATCCAGCGGATTGTCGCCGAACACCTGGCTCGCGAATTTTTCCTCGTAGTCACGGCGTGGCTTTCCGAGAACAGTCGCCGCGATATCGTTCGCGTCGATGATGACCACGTCCGCTCCGATGTGCTTAGAAAGTCTCTCGGCGACCTCATCCGGCTTATCGGGAGCCATCTTCGCGTAGTGGTTATACGGCGGGAGCGTGTATTCGCACGGGCCGTCGATAGCACGCGCCTTCATTCCGCAGATATTGTAGAAAACGCCGCGCTTTCCGAAGATCTTGGCGATCCCCGCGATGATAGCCGCGAAGATGACCTTAACTCTGCCGACCTCGCGGATACACAGCTCCATAGTCTGCGGCATTGCGAGACCGATACCGTAGCTTGTGCGCGTAACGAATTTCGACAGAAACTTCGCCAGTCCGCTCACCTTGATCTCGTCCACCGGGAACGCCCGTCCCTGAGAAATTGCGACAATTTTCTCGGACATTATTATCGTATCGCCCTCTTGAACATAGTCCTTGACATATTTATCGAGAACGTCCTCGAGAACGTCGTCCTTTGTAATAACGTGAGTTTTCACGGGATAACGGGCATAATCGCCGTATTCCGTTGAGATCACCAGATTTTTGCCCTCGTTGGGGCTAAAAGGCATTTCCATTATACTTCCCTCAATTATTATGTATATATTTTTTTGGGAACCCCCGCAGCCCTTTTGCCGACCGCCGCTTCCCGTGTATTACGCGCCGTAGGTCTCGCGGTACTGCTTCATCTTCCCGACGAATTCCGCCCCCGGAATAACTCCGTCCTCAAGCGCCTTTATGATATCCCCGATATCGACAATGGAATAGACCTTAACGCCGAATTCCTCATACACCTCGGCACCCGCGGACTTGTCGCTTGTAAGCCCCTTTTCCGCGCGGTCGACTGTGATGACCATGCCCTCGATGTTGATGTTCGCCGCGCCCTGCAGCTTCGGAAGCACCTCGCGCAGAGCCTTTCCGCTGGTCATAACGTCCTCGATGATAACGACTTTTTCGCCGTCCTCAAGCGTTTTCCCGACGAACATACCGCCCTCGCCGTGATCCTTGACCTCCTTGCGGTCAAAGCAGTAACTGCAATCCATACCGAACTTGCTGTACAATGCCGCACAGGCAGCCACAGAAAGCGGGATCCCCTTGTAAGCGGGGCCGAACAGCGTATCCGGCTTCAGCCCGTTCGCGTTGATGCACTCCGCGTAATATTCGCCGAGCTTTGCGAGCTGCGAGCCTGTTTTGTAATTTCCGCAGTTTATGAAATACGGAGCCACTCTGCCGCTTTTGAGGGTAAACTCCCCGAACCGCAGCACCTCGCTGTCCACCATAAACTTGATAAAGCTTTCCTTGTAGGTCATAGCAATCCTCATTTTTAGAGATATCTTTACAGATACATTATAACACATACTCCCACAAATTGCAAGTGTTTTTAGAAATTTTAGTAAAATAGACCCCGCGAGTCCATCGCGGGGCTATATATTGTAGAAGACTTCTATGATCCGACCTATTACCTCGTATTCTTCGGGAGTTAGTGTGGATTTTTCGGGCTTATTTTGAACTCTGAAAAGCGCGATCAATCGAGCCACAAGCTCCTTTTGCTCATCACTAAGCCCGAACGTTGAAACATTAGACTTGTTTTCATACCCGAACAGCTCGTCGAGCGTTACCCGCAGCTCAAACGCCAAATCGACGGCGGCTTCGAGGGTAGGGAGTTTCACGCCGGATTCGTACTTGCTGATTGAAGTATCATCGCGGTTTATCCGCCTGCCCAGTTCCGCCTGAGTCAGCCCCTCTGCCGTTCGCAGCCTTTTTAAACGCTCTCCAAAATCCTCAAACATAACAATCGCTTTCCTTTCAGTCAAATTTTATCAACAAATACTTGACTTTCGTTCAAATTAATGCTATAATAGTTGTCGAATAGTCAGATTATTTGTAGATAATTTGATTATCATTCAACATTAGAAGGAAAACAACAGCAAAATTTAACGGATAACAGCGAGAGACAGATTATTTTAAGACAAGCTTTGAAGAAAAGCAAAGGGCGTGATTCAATGCAAAAAAACGACCTCGGCGCAATTGATAAGTTCAGGATAGTTGCAGCGGCGCTTGTCATAATGATCCATACGGGAGACATTCCGTTTCTCGGGGAATCGGGAAATTTGCTGCTCTCTGGGGTGATAGCAAGGATAGCCGTGCCGTTTTTCTTTGCGGTGACGGGTTTTTTTACCGATCTTTCAAGCGCCGAAAATATGAAAAAGCTACTTAAAAAGACCGTGTTTATGTACACCGCCGCGACGGCTGTATATCTGCCGTATGGCAGCTATTTCGCGAGCATAAAACAAGTCGTATTCGATGGGTCGTTTTATCACCTTTGGTATTTTCCGGCACTTGCGCTGGGCGCGGGAATCGTGTTCTTCCTAAAAAAGCTCCCGACCGCTGCCGCTTTGACGATAGCCTCGGCGCTGTATGCGTTCGGCTTGTGCGGCGACAGCTACACCTTGCTTGCTCAAAAAGCCGAGCCAATGCGCCGCTTACTTGAGGTGCTGACCAACGTATTTTTCTATACGCGCAACGGGATATTTTTCGCGCCGCTGTTTTTGCTGATCGGCAATATTATCGGAAATAAAATCCGCAGCGATGATGAACACTGCCGCCGTCCGGAAAACACTCTTAATTTTGTTGCAGGCTTCGCGCTTTCGCTCGTATTGCTCGGCGTTGAACGGTTTTCGCTGCGCGGGATAACCTATGCGCCGCGGGACAGTATGTTCATATCTCTGATACCCTGCACGGTGTTTCTGATGCTTACACTAAGCTCGGTAAGGGTCAAGCCCAAGCCCGTGTTGCGGCGGGTCTCGATGTGGATATACATAATACATCCGATATTTATTGATCTTATCACGCGCGTCAAAAACAGCCTCAACGAAACAGGCACACTCGGAGATGACGCGCGGCACGTTATCCTCACCGCGTTGATTTCGATAGTTACGGCGGCGGTCATAGAGATATTGCATACAATAAAAAAACACCCTAACAAAAAACAAGCCTTATAGTCCTTGCTATCGGGCTAATTTATTGATTCCCTATAACTGAAAACGACTGATTCCAACCGCACCAAAAAACCAAACCCCCGAACACCTGTCCGGGGGTAATTTTTCTTGTAAATTCCAAAAGATTATCTCTTGGTTAACGCTTCGAGAACTTGAATGCGCTTTATATAAGCATTTTTCGGTGGTTTTGTTAGTTGTGTGTCAGTTCCTGTAAGTATTTTAAACGCATTTACTTTGGATCCGCCTTATTCATAATATCAAGATATTCCTTTACTACTGCCCTGAATACTTTTATATATTCATCATCAGTAAGATATTCATATTTCTTCCTTGTGACACCTTTCTGCTTGTCTTTCTTTTGTCCTTTATTAGGTTTGAATACACCGGTCTTTCCGTTGGTATCAATAGTATCCACTATTGCCTGTCTTATATTGGGATATTTTTTCTCATTCAGACTATATGTAAGTATTCTCGCGGCGAAAGCATTATCCGCACAATCTCTGCTTCTAATCTCCAGGTACGGATATCCCTCTCTATAGCCTTCAGGACGAATCCACATATATGAATACCCGAACCTAGTAAAGTCAGCCCCGCAACTGCAATTTGCGATTTTTTTTGCCTCGGGGATAAGCACCTTTTCAAAGTACGACTTCCAGGCGATCACATTATTTTCAATACATCTTTCTGTGTTGCAAAGATCCCTCTCAATGCTCTTAATATGCTCTGCATAGCTTCTTAGAATCAGATTTGATGAATCTAAATATTTGTTCCAGAATTTTGCTATATCATCAAACTTAATGATAGTCCAACCGGCATCGTCAACCCTGTCACGCTCGTCATCATTAAGTATATATGTCTTATAGTATACTTTCTTTACCTTTTTTATGCCGAAACGCGGTATCTGTTTCTTGATGCTGTTGTTATAGTTCTTAAGCTGATTATGCTCAGATGACATGGTCTTATCTTCAATATACAACGCCTGAAGCGTGTCATCTGAATGTACATAAACGGTAATATCAATGTGGTTTCTCTGGGAAAATGTCTCTATCTTATTTATATTGTGCGTATCTATACCAAGTTTGTCAAGCAGATCAACAGCAGCTGCTCTGACACACTCCTCATCGCAATTATAATTCTCAAACAACCATCTTAAAAAAGCGTCTTGTGACAGCTCCTTTTTTGCGAAATCAAAAAGATTCTTTTGCTTTTCCATAAATCAACGTCCTCCCAAAATCATTATAAAATAGTCAATACCCCCGAACAATCGTCCGGGGGTAATTTTTCCTGTAAATTCCAAAAGATTATCTCTTGGAGAACTGCGGCGCACGGCGTGCGGCCTTGAGACCGTACTTCTTTCTTTCCTTCATACGAGGATCGCGAGTGAGGAAGCCTGCCTTTTTGAGGACGGGTCTCAGCTCGTCGGAGTACTGGAGCAGCGCTCTGGACAGACCGTGGCGGATAGCGCCTGCCTGACCGGTAA
>JAFLUD010000102.1:4150-6137 GCA_022508965.1 Oscillospiraceae bacterium | reverse complement strand
TCAAAAACGACGCAGGAATACTTGATGTATTTCAAGGAGTTTTTGGGCAAAGATGACTGAAAATATGCAAGCGAGTGGGCGGCAAAGGCGTTAGCCGTTCTTTGTGCGGTGTTGCCTATTTTTTTGGAAAGGATTTTAAGTTATGAAGAAATTTTTGATGACTGCGGCACTTTTAACGGCGGTGGCTTTTTCGGTGCCGTCATTGGGCGCGACCTCCGAGTGCCGCTTCGGAAAAACGACCGTGCTGGGGGACTCGATAGCGTCGGGCTACGGACTTCCCGATTACGTTTCCGGTGACAATTACAGCGCGCCCTTGTCGTTTGGAAATCTGATAGCCGACGAGTGCGGAGGCTATGAGAATTTCGCGGTCGACGGAAGAACCTCGTCGGAGCTTTTGGAGGCGCTCACTCACCCCGCGGGAGCGCTCGGCGATTCGATAACCGAAGCCGACAGGATAGTGATCTCGATCGGCGGAAACGATTTCCTAAAGCCGATGATCGCGGCGGTAAAGACAGCCGCGCTCACCGACTCGGATATGCTCGGCTCGATCATAAACGGGGAATTCAAGCCCGAAATGATAAGCGGATACACCAATAGGATTTTGCAGGCGGCGCTCTCGGCGGGGGAGAAAGTCGACGTGGATAAAACGGTCGAAAACATCGCAAAGATCGTTGAGATTATCAAGCGCGCAAACCCGGGCGCCGAGATAGTTTTGCTCACGGTATACGATCCCTTCGCGGGAAGCGTTCTGCTGAAGTCCGCATCCGATGTAGCCGAGGAGCGCCTAGCCGTCTTGAATAACGGGATCAAAAAGCTCGCGGGCGGCAATGTCAAGATAGCCGACGTGTACGCGGCGTTCAAGGGAAACGAAGCCGAGTTCACGAATATCGCCAAGCTCGACATCCACCCAAGCGCCGAGGGACACTACGCCATATATAAATTGCTTTCAGAGGTTTAAGCAGGCTGACAGTTGAAAGTAAACAGTATTCTGCGATAAAACGCGCTCGAATTCCACGGGCGCGTTTTGATTTAATTGCTCTCCACTTTCCACTGTCAACTGTCCACTGCCGCCCCCCGTCTAAAATTTTTTTCAAAAACTCTTGTATTTTTTAGGAAAATATGATATAATCAATTATAACTGTAATATTACTTAAAAATAGTAGGAATTCTGACTTCCTACGTCTAACTTCTTACATCTAACAGGAGGATCTATGAGGTGGAAAAAAAGTTGTCTTTGTATGGATTCAACAATCTGACAAAAACTCTCAGCTTTAATATTTACGACGTGTGCTACGCGAGCAGCGAGAGAGAGCAAAAGGATTATATCGCGTATATCGACGAGCAGTATAATTCCGAACGTCTGACGGGAATATTGTGCGCGGTGACCGAGAGGATAGGAGCCACCGTTCTCAATATCTCCAAGCAGGATTACGAGCCTCAGGGCGCGTCGGTAAACGTATTGTTTGCCGAGGGAAATATCGACCCCTCCCATGTTGACGAGTCCTGCAACAAGGGAATGGGCTATTTTCAGAGCCGCGGCGGCGAAGCGGTGCACGCTCATCTCGATAAGAGCCACATAACCGTACACACGTTTCCCGAATATCACCCCGACAAAGCGATCTCGACCTTCCGCGTTGATATCGACGTAGCGACCTGCGGAGAGATCTCGCCGCTTCAGACGTTGGATTTTCTGATCGGCTCGTTCGATTCGGATATAATCATAATAGACTACCGCGTAAGGGGCTTTACGCGTGATGTTTCGGGAAAGAAGTTCTTTATGGATTCTCCGATGACATCCATTCAGCAGTTCATAAATCCCGACACGCTTACAAAATACGACGCAATGGACGTAAACGTATACCAGTCCAATATATTCCACACAAAAATGCTGATAAAGGAGATCGAGCTTCAGAACTATCTGTTCAATACCGACGCATACGAGGTTCACCCGCAGGAGCGGCTGGAGATAACCAACAGCCTCAGACGC
>JAFLUD010000102.1:0-4050 GCA_022508965.1 Oscillospiraceae bacterium | reverse complement strand
AGATAACCAACAGCCTCAGACGCGAGATGATCGAGATATTCAGTGGAATGAACATATATTGAATAATTGATAATTGATAATTGATAATGGAGAATTGACAATTTCGGTGCTCCTTCGGCGCTGTTTAAATAAGTCCGCGAAGCGGACACCATAATTGTCAATTATCAATTATACATTGTCAATTGTAAAGGGTGGTGAGGCAATTGGCGCTTGACCAGAACCGCGCGCCTCTTTACGAGGCGATGAGCGAGCATAAGCTGAACCGCGTCGTGCCGTTCGACGTGCCGGGGCACAAGGGCGGACGCGGGAATAAAAGGCTCACGGATTTTCTCGGAGAACATTGCCTGAAAAACGACGTGAATTCGATGAAGCCGCTGGACAATCTCTGCCACCCCGTATCGGTAATAAGGGACGCGCAGGAATTGGCGGCGGATGCGTTCGGCGCGGAGAATTCGTTCTTTATCGTAAACGGCGCGACGGGCGCGGTGCAGGCGATGGTGATGAGCGCGTGCAAGTCCGGCGAGAAGATAATCCTCCCCCGAAACGTCCACAGAAGCGCGATAAACGCGTTGGTGGTGTGCGGAGCGATCCCGGTGTATGTAAATCCGGGAGTAAATTCCGATCTGGGTATCCCGCTTGGCATGACCCCCGAGGACGTCGAGCAGGCGATATTGGAGAATCCCGATGCAAAGGCGGTGTTGGTGAATAACCCCACCTATTACGGGATATGCTCCGATCTTAAGAGAATAGTCGAGATCGCGCATAAGCACGGGCTGATGGCGCTGTGCGACGAAGCGCACGGAACGCACTTTTATTTCGGCGAAGAGCTTCCGATCTCGGGAATGGCAGCCGGCGCGGATATGGCGGCGGTGTCGGTGCATAAGACGGGCGGCTCGCTTACCCAGAGCGCATTGCTTCTGATGGGAAAGAACGTAAACGCCGACTATGTCCGCCAGGTGATAAACCTCACGCAAACGACAAGCGCGAGTTATCTTCTTATGGTGTCGCTTGACCTGGCGCGGCAGAATTTAGCTCTCCACGGCAGGGACTTCTATCAGAAGACCTCAAAGTTCGCCGATTATGCGCGTAAGGAGATAAACGCGATAGGCGGCTATTACGCTTTTGGTGCGGAGCTTGTAAACGGCAGAGACTTTTACGCGTTCGATTCTACCAAGCTGTCTATTCATACCAGAGCCATGGGGCTTGCGGGAATAGAGGTCTACGATATTCTCCGCGACGAATACGGTATCCAGATCGAGTTCGGCGATATAGGGAACATACTCGCGATAATCACCGGCGGCGACAGAGCGCTCGAGATCGAGCGGCTGCTGTCCGCGCTGTACGAGATAAAACGGCTGTACGGGCGGAGTCCTGCGGGACTGTACGACCACGAGTACATAAACCCCACGGTGGACCTCCCGCCGCAAAAGGCGTTTTACTCCGAGCGCGAGTCGGTGCCGATCGAACAGACCGCGGGACGCATCTGCGGCGAGTTCGTGATGTGCTATCCCCCCGGGATACCGATTCTGGCGCCCGGCGAGCGCATCACAAAGGACATACTCGATTATATAGCGTTTGCAAAAGAGAAAGGCTGTTCCCTCACAGGCCCGCAGGATATGCTTGTACAACGACTTGAAGTCGTTGTACAGTAGCTAGTTATTAGCGATTAGTTGCTGGTTATGCAAGTTTAAATGCACCTGCAAAAGAACATTTGATTATTCGAAACTAGCAACTAACGACTAATCTCTATTAAACTAAAGGAGCAATTATGGAATTATGGTTCACCGAAAACCACACGGAGAGCGTAAGGTTCTCCATTAAAATAAAACAGCATCTGGTAAGCGAGCAAAGCGAGTTCCAGAAGATAGACATACTCGAATCTGAGGAGCTCGGGCGCATACTTGTGCTGGACGGATATTTAATGCTCACCGAAAAGGACGAGTACATTTACCACGAGATGATAACGCACGTTCCGCTGTCGGTAAACCCGAACATAAAAAAAGTTCTGGTGATAGGCGCGGGCGACGGCGGCACTATCCGCGAGCTTTGCCGGTTCAAGAACGTCGAACATATCGACATGGTGGAGATCGACAGGCGCGTAGTAGAGCTTTGCAGGGAATATCTTCCGCAGACGGCGTGCAGTCTCGGCGACCCGCGCGTTCACATTTATTATGAGGACGGATTGAAGTTCGTTCGCGGCGCGCAGAACGAGTATGATCTGATAATCGTGGATTCCACCGATCCGTTCGGACCGGGCGAGGGTCTGTTTACCAAGGAATTTTACGGGAATTGCTACAAGGCGCTAACCGAAGAAGGAATACTCGTCAACCAGCACGAGAGCACGTTTTACGACGAGTACGCGCAGATAATGAAGCGCGCCCACAGCCGAATAAAGAGCTTTTTCCCGATAGCGCTGGTGTATCAGGCGCATATCCCGACCTATCCGAGCGGACATTGGCTGTTCGGGTTCGCGTCGAAGAAATTCCACCCCGTCGAGGATCAGAACGCCGACTGGTGGCTGGCGCAGGGGCTGAAAACCGGCTATTACAACCGATTCGTGCACAGCGGCTGCTTCGCCCTGCCGAACAACGTGCGCGATGTTTTAAGGGAGACCAACTGATATAATTTCTATAAAGTTAATGAAGGAGGATACTGTTATGTTTATTGATTACGAAAATCTGCTGAAGATGTCAATGGAGGAATTCCGCGGCGGCACGGGCACCACGCACGAGCGTATCTTTGCGGACAATCTCAACCGCATAGCCAAGCTGACATTGGAGCCGGGCGCGTCGATAGGACTTCACAGACACACCACCAGCTCCGAGATGGTTTTTGTGATCCTCGGCAAGGCGAAGGTCATCTGCGACGGCGAGGAAGAACACCTCCGCATGGGACAGTGCCACTACTGTCCTATGGGCAGCGAGCACACCATTATAAACGAAGGCCAGGACGTTCTGGTGGTATTTGACGTAGTTCCCGAGCACACGGGACACGGTATTGAAGAAGAATATGCGGAGGGCGAATAATGAGTAAGGCGTTAATTATCGGCGCGGGCGGCGTCGCGGGAGTAGTCATCGCAAAGTGCTGCCAGAACAGCGAGGTTTTCACCGAGATCACCATAGCTTCGAGAACTAAAGCGAAATGCGACGCGTTCAAGGAGAAGCTCCAACCGACCACGAAAACGGTTATCAATACTGCCGGGGTCGACGCGGATAACGTTCCAGAGCTTGTGGCGCTTATCAAGAAAGAAAATCCCGATATCGTAATAAACGTAGCTCTGCCGTATCAGGATCTGCATATCATGGACGCCTGCCTCGAGTGCAAGGTGGACTATCTCGATACCGCAAACTACGAGCCGGAGGACACCGCGAAGTTCGAGTATTCCTGGCAGTGGGCATACCGCGAGCGTTTTGAGAAAGCGGGCATCACCGCGATCTTAGGCTGCGGCTTCGATCCGGGCGTTACGGGAGTATTCTCGGCGTATGCTCAAAAGCACGAGTTCGACGAGATAAATTACATCGACATTCTCGACTGCAACGGCGGCGACCACGGCTATCCGTTCGCCACCAACTTCAACCCCGAGATCAATATCCGCGAAGTCTCCGCAAAGGGCAGCTATATCCAGGACGGCAAGTGGGTAGAGACGGAACCCATGGAGATAAAGCGCGTCTATAATTTCAAGGGCGTAGGCGAAAAGGATATGTACCTGCTCCACCACGAGGAGCTGGAATCTCTGGCGCTCAATATCAAGGGAATAAAGAGAATTCGTTTCTTCATGACGTTCGGTCAGAGCTATCTTACGCATCTCAAATGTCTTGAGAATGTGGGAATGACCTCCATCAAACCGATCATGTTCGAGGGTAAGGAGATAGTGCCGCTGCAGTTCCTGAAAGCGGTATTGCCCGATCCCGCGTCGCTCGGACCGAGAACCGTCGGCAAGACGAACATCGGCTGCATATTCCGCGGCAAGAAAGACGGCAAGGACAAAAACTACTATCTTTATAATATATGCGACCACCAGGAGTGCTACAAGGAGGTAGGCTCGCAGGC
>JAFLUD010000101.1 GCA_022508965.1 Oscillospiraceae bacterium | reverse complement strand
TACAAGAAGAATATGTTCGCTCTGCTCGGCAAGCCGGGATATGAAGAACAAAAAGCGGCTCTGGAAAAGAAGCTGGGTCTTTAATAAAAAGCCACAAGGAATATACGCATCATAGGTGCGTAGGATTTTCAAGCAAATTTTCGCCTATTACGAGGAAGAACGACGCAGGAATATGCCGATATTTCAAGGCGTTTTGACGCAGTAAGAGGCAAAATTTGCCGGAAAGCCCCATGCAGCAGGTGCGTTAAATATACTACGGAGGATATAACTATGGTAAAAATTATCACAGGTAAAAGAGGTTCGGGCAAGACGAAGGTGCTCATCGACGCGATCCACGCGGCGGAGAAGCAGTCCAACGGAAACGTCGTAGCGATCCAGAAAGGCTCTTCGCTGAACACCGACATCACCTACAAGGTACGCCTGATAAATATTGAGGATTACGCGATCGACGGCGTAGAAGCGTTCTACGGCTTTATCGCGGGAATACTCTCGTCCGATCACGACTGCACCGACATTTTTGTAGACGCAACGCTGAAGATCACGGGCAGAGACTACGACAAGCTGGGCGAGATGTTCGACAAGCTGGTACAGATCACGCCCTCCACTACCGTAACGCTGACGGTATCCGCCGACAACAGCGAGCTTCCCGAAAGCGTAAAGAAGTTCGCCTGATAGTTATCAGAGATTAGAGATTAGTTGCTAGTTATTGGGAATTAAATACTCCTGCGGTAATCTTAAGGAGCGTTTAAACCGGCATAACTAGCTACTAGCTACTATTCTCTAGCTACTATTTTGGTAAATTTGTATAAATTTTTATGAACCCCCTTGACAACGCAAATCAATTGTGCTATAATGGGTAATGTTCGATAATAACAGCTCCTGCTGTTTTTCCTAATTTGGCTAAGGGGGGTGCAATAATGGCAGTTCCGAAGAGAAAAGTATCTCGTGCAAGACGTGACAAGAGACGTTCGGCGGTGTGGAAGATCTCCGCTCCCACTTTCTCGCGCTGCAAAAACTGCGGCGAGCTGAAGCTCGCGCACAGAGTTTGCGGAAATTGCGGTTATTACAAGGATAAGGTAGTAGTCGTAAAAGAAGCGGATTGATCCTTGTAAAACAAACGTTTTAACGAGCGACAGGCTTGGCATATTTGCCGAGCCTGTTTTTACTTAGAGAGCATTTTCGCGGCATCCTATTCGGGCGGTGCGAACAAGCTCTTTATTAGAACACTTGTTATGGGAAAGGGGTGATCCTGCATGAGCGGCTTTGTACACCTGAACGTCCACACCGAATACAGCCTGCAAAGCGGCGCGTGCAGGCTGAGCGCGTTGGTAAAAGCGGCGAAGGCGCTGGGTCAGACCGCGCTCGCGATAACCGACAACTCCGCGCTGTACGGCGCGGTGGAATTCTACGATCTTTGCAAAGAAAACGGCATAAAACCGATAATCGGCTGCACCGTGCTGCTGGCGGAAGACAGCCGCCATGCTCCCAAACGCCCCGATTTCGAGCCGTACAAGCTCACGCTCTTGTGCGAGAACGCCGCGGGCTATAAAAACCTCTGCAAGCTCATATCCGAGCAGCGATCGATGGGCGGCGAACCGCTCACCGATATGGAATGCCTCGAAAAATATTCCGACGGGCTGATAGCGTTATCGGGAGCGTCGGGCGGGGAAATTCCGCGCCTGCTTTCCGAGAACCGCCCCGACGAAGCGAAAAAAGCCGCCGAGCGTTATGTAAAAATTTTCGGAGAACGCTTTTTCCTGGAACTCAACAACCACAACACCGCCGCCGAAATGCGCCTGTGCAAGGTCCTCCGCGAGCTGTCACAGCAAACGGGAATTCGCACCGTCGCGACCAATAACGTCCACTACGTTCATAAAACCGAGAGCATAGTCCAGCGCATGATGACCTGCATCGGCAAAAACCGACAGCTCTCCGATCGCGACCCAAATGCGCTCCCCACCGAAGAATTCTACCTCAAAAGCCACGACGAAATGCGCCTGTTTTTCTCTGATGAGGAATTGGAGCAGACTGTTGAGATAGCCGCCCGCTGCAATTTCGAGTTCGAGTTTGGGAAAACCAAGCTCCCTCTTTTCACAAAAGAGGGGGTATCCGATAACGCCGAATATTTCCGAAGCCTCGTCCAAAAGGGAGCCGAAAAACGCTACGGCAAGATAACCGAGGAGATCCGGCGCAGGCTCGATTACGAGCTTTCGGTGATAGAGAAAATGGGCTTCACCGACTATTTTCTCATAGTCTGGGACTTCGTGCGCTACGCCCGTTCGCAGAATATCCCCGTCGGACCCGGCAGAGGCAGCGGCGCAGGCAGCCTTTGCGCCTATTGCATGAGAATAACCGACATCGACCCGCTGCGCTATAACTTGCTTTTCGAGCGTTTTTTAAACCCCGAGCGCGTCTCCATGCCCGACTTCGATATAGATTTTTGCAACGAACGCCGCGGCGAGGTGATAGAATATGTGAAGAGAAGATACAAGCCCGATCACGTCGCGCATATTGTTGCGATGGATACGCTCAAAGCGCGCGCGGCGATCCGCGATGCCGGGCGCGTAATGGGAATATCCCCGCGCACCGTCGATGCCGCCGCGAAAACCGTGACCTCGTTCAACACAACTCTCGCCGAGGAGTTGGAAAACGGCGAGCTTCGCAAGCTATACGCCTCCGATCCCGAGATAAAGCGCCTCGTGGACGCCGCACAGCAGATCGAGGGCTTTCCGCGCCACACGACGATACACGCCGCCGGAGTGGTGATAACCCGCGAGCCTGCCGCCGAGTACGTTCCGTTGACGTATGAAAACGGCGGCTATACCGCCCAGTATACAATGACCGCCCTCGAGCGTTTAGGGCTTTTGAAGATAGATTTTTTGGGACTGAAGAACATCACGATGATCCAAAAAACCTGCGACAGGATACGCGAAAAAGCCCCCGATTTCGATATCGGAAAAATCGACGAAGCCGACGCCGATGTGTACAGAATGCTCGGCAGCGGCGGCACCGTAGGCGTATTTCAGTTTGAATCCGCAGGAATGACAAGCGTCCTCTCGCGCCTCAAGCCGAAATCCATCGAGGATCTCACGGCAGCGATCGCGCTCTACCGCCCCGGACCCATGGCGTCGATATCAAAATACATCGAAAACCGCCACAAAAGCCCCGACGAGATAACCTACCTCCACCCGCTCTTGAAGGACATTCTCGGAGTGACCTACGGCTGTATAGTTTATCAAGAACAGGTAATGCAGATCTGCCGCACGATCGGCGGCTATTCCTACGGCAGAGCCGATCTTGTGCGCCGCGCGATGTCCAAGAAAAAGCGCGACGTAATGGAAAAGGAACGCGGCGCGTTCGTTTACGGAACCGACAGCAATTGCGGCGCTCTGAAAAACGGCGTCCCGGAGGAGATCGCCAACGCCATTTTCGATGAGATGTCCGGCTTCGCGTCCTACGCGTTCAACAAATCCCACGCCGCCGCGTATGCGACGATAGCGTATCAGACCGCGTTCCTGCGGTGTCATTACTACCCCGAGTATATGGCGGAGCTGATCTCGGCGCAGCCCGAAAAGCTCGCCGAATACGCCGCCGATCTGACGGAGAATAAAACGCGCCTGCTGCCGCCCGATGTTAATAAGAGCTTTTCGGATTTTTCGGTGGAGGAAAATTCGGTGCGTTTCGGACTTTCGGCTGTGAGGAACGTCGGGCGCAGCTTCGCGTCGGCGGTGGTCGAAGAACGCGAAAACGGCGAATTCACCTCGGTCGCCGATTTCGCCGTGAGAATGATGGGCGCCGACCTCAACCGCCGCTATATGGAGGCGCTTATCCAGTGCGGCGCGTTCGATAAATTCCCCCAAAACCGCCGCGAGCTTTTGCAGAGCATCGACGGACTTTTGAGCTTCGCCGCGCGCGAGAATTCCCGAAGATCCAGCGGACAGCTCGACCTGTTCGAGCAGGAGGACGCCGCCGGAGGGTTCGTGTTCCCTAAGTGCGAGGACTTCACAAAGCTGCGGCAGTTGAGCATGGAAAAGGAGTTCGTGGGGATCTACATTTCCGGTCACCCCGCAAGCGCGTATCTGCCGCGTGCGTCGGAGGACTGCGTTTTCACCGCGGACTTAGAGGACCTCGCTATCGGAGAATCCGCGTCGCTGATGGCGCTTCTCACCGAGAACAAGCAGCACACCGCGAAAAACGGCGCGGCGATGTCGTTCGCGCTGTTCGAGGACGCGACGGGAACGGCGGAGTGTGTGATCTTCCCCGACCTGTTCGGAAGAACGGGAAAGCTCCCCGTCGGCGAGGTATATTACGTCCGCGGCAGGATCGCTTATAGGAACGAACGCCGCAGCTTCGTGGCGGAGGACATCCGCCCCGCTGAAAAGCTCCCGGAAGGGAAGCGGAAAACGCTCTATCTGAACTTTGATTCCGAGAACGACCCACGCATACTCCGCGCGACCGAGCTTCTGTTCCGTTTTCGCGGAACCGCCCCCGCGCGCATCTGCCTTCGCGACACCCGCGAGGTGCGCCGAGTAAACGGGCTTCGCGGAGCGCGTTTGATCCCGCCGCTGCTGAACGAGCTGAAAAGGCTGCTCGGACAGGAGAACGTAATTCTTAAGTAGCAAAAACGCCCGCACGCGCAGTGCCGTTCCTCGCGCCCCCCTACGGGGGGCACTCGTCGCGGCAGCGGGTTGCCCGCAATTCGCTGCGCGAATTCGCTGCCTACGGCAGCGGTTTTCTCGCATACGCTCGAAAACGCGGGCAACCCGCGCTGCGGAGTGGGAAAAGATGACGAAAGAATAAAAAATGTAAAAAACCACTTGACGAAACCCTGTCTTTTGTAGTAAAATATAATTTAGAGAATAAAGATCGGCGAAACAGCCGGTCACCGAAATATCAAGGAGGCTATACGACATGAAAAAGAGGATCGGCGTACTGACAAGCGGCGGCGACGCGCCGGGAATGAACGCAGCTGTAAGAGCGGTAACAAGAACAGCGATCTCAAAGGGCTTTGAGGTTATCGGTATCCGCAGAGGCTACAACGGACTGCTTCACGGCGACATGATACCGCTTGACGTACAGGCGGTAAGCGACATAATCCAGCGCGGCGGAACGATGATCTATACCGCGCGCTGCCTTGAGTTCAAGGAGTGGGAGAATGTTCAGAAGGCTGCCGATATATGCAGAGAGAACAATATGTGCGGCATCGTTGTAATAGGCGGCGACGGCTCGTTCAGAGGCGCGGCGGATCTGTCCAAGGCGGGGATCCCGTGCGTAGGCATTCCGGGAACCATCGACAACGACATCCAGTGCTCAGAGTATACCATAGGCTATGATACCGCGATGAACACGGTAGTCGAGATGATCGACAAGCTGCGCGACACCTCGCATTCTCACGACAGATGCGCGGTTGTTGAGGTAATGGGAAGACACGCGGGACATATCGCGGTGAACACGGGACTCGCGTGCGGTGCGACTGCCGTTCTCGTACCCGAGATAGCCTATGAGATGAACGACGTTATCAAGCGCATAAAGGAAGTACGCGCTGCCGGCAAGCACCAGTTCATAATTGTCGTAGCCGAGGGAATCGGCGGCACCGACGAGCTTGCGAAGAGAATCCAGGACGAAACGGGGATCGAATCCCGCGCGACGGTACTCGGTCATGTACAGAGAGGCGGCTCGCCGACAGTACGCGACAGAGTAGTAGCGTCCGAGATGGGATATTATGCGGTAGAATTGCTTGAGCAGGGCATAGGAAACCGCGTAGTCGGCATGAGAGACGGCAAAGTCTACGATGTCGACATTCAGGAGGCTCTTGCGATGCAAAAGCCGTTTAACGAACGTCTTTACAAGATCTGCAACGAGATCAATTTCTAAGCCGTTGCAGAACTTTTAGAGAAATACTTGCACAGAGTAGAGAGTTCCGCGTTAAGTGCCGCCCGAACGGAGAGTTGTCGGACGGACGAAAAGCGCAGGGCGCGTTACATATTCTTTTTAGTGGGAATAAACGCCCCTTTTGCGCTTGCGGTGGAACGCTCGCATCTCGCTGTACAAAATCGAATAAAACGCCATTGCGTATTCCTTGTTGTTATAGCGAAATGTTTTGTCGGCGAACGGCGTATGCCACACCGTTCCCGAATTGAAGGCAATACCGCGCAAAGATTGTGAGGCAGATACGCCGGCAAATTTTTCGGCAGGTTGTCCAAAAACGACGCAGGAATACTTGATGTATTTCAAGGAGTTTTTGGGCAAAAATGA
>JAFLUD010000100.1 GCA_022508965.1 Oscillospiraceae bacterium | reverse complement strand
GCGCTAGGCACGGTCTCTCCACAAATCTTGTCTGCTTTTTATCGAGAATTAGTATGAGAAATCAGCGCGGTTATTCCTCCCGAGGCTGCGATAATCAGCAGGTCGATGGGGGCAAGAATAATTCCCGGTATTCCGTTAAAAATGAAGCCCTCGCCGAAGCTGTACAGGTGCCCGTTTAGCAGGATCATTTCGCCGATATACATGAGGAGAGTGGTTGCCGAGGAAACTATCGCGGGGATCAGGATCGAGACGGAGCGGCGTTTTTCCAAAAGGAAAGAGCCTGCGAAAATTCCCACCGTAATTCCCAACAAAATGAAGAACACTGTCATCAGAAAAGCGGAGAGGGGCGATACGCGAATGCTTCCGTCTCTCCAGAAGGCTGTGAAGCAGGCGAGTATGCAAAGTCCCAGAAACGCAAGCGAGCATACGGACTGCAATATCAGTGACGTGAGGCGCTTTTTTTCGCCGGTCGTTATCATCTGCCCGAAGCCGTACAGGACGTTCAATATTGAAAGTATCAAAACGACCGAGATAACGTAAAAATGCAGCTTGAACGCGGGGTTGTAGTCTCCCATCAGAATTTCGACCGCTGTTTGTGTTTTGTAGGTGGTTACGGTTTCCTCGCCGAATGCCTCGGGTGGGATATAGCACATAAACATCTGCCAGTTTTCCAGCTTGGTTACGGTTTCGGTCTCTGCCGTTGTTACGACTACCTTTTGTTCAAACAGCGCTTCGAGTACGGCGAATGCACCGAGCGACAATGCCGAGCCGCCAAGCAGCGCAAACCGTTTGAACAGCTTTATCCACAACGGCATCAGAAGTGTTCCCGCTATGACCGCGAGGCTTATCGGAGTGTATGGGATGATGTATTTGGGGTAGTTTTCCTTCATGACGGTGCCGTCAACTATCATATCGGTCACTACGCGGATTCCCATTGAAATTGGATAATAGGAAGCGATAAGAACGCCAATGCAGGAAAGCAAATAAAAAATTCTGAATCGTTTGTTTTTCATAACGTTCTCCTTTCGTTTTTAGTTTTGTCTCAACAAACTCTTGCTTTTTAAAAAACAGTAAATGCTGGTAATTAAGCAGTTCTATGTATTTCGCCTCCGGCGGGGGCGAAATACATTTTAAAGACTTATCCCGCGTTTGTCAGCAGCACATAGGCTACGGCGAGTAATAGCGCGATAAATACGGTCAATGAGAACCACGTCATTTTCTTGTATGACAGTATGTTTTCTATGCGCGTTCTGATCTTCGCGCCGCCGAACGCGGAGGCAAATACGGTCGCGCTCTGTTTGCTTTCCAACAGCGACAGGGCGTATTCTTTCGCGCGGGCATCGCCTATTCTGACAAGCACGCGCTCGTCGCAGGAAAGCTCCATGTCCGATAGGAACAGCTTTAAGAATACCCAGCAGAGCGGATTGAACCAATGAATTGCCGTGACCGTATACGCAAGCATTCGCCACAGATTATCGGCGCGGCGGATATGTGTTTTTTCGTGCAGGATAATAAGCTCGATATCCTTGTTCTTATATGACGATGGGAGGATTATTCTTGGCTTTATGATGCCGTATACCGCGGGGGATATTATCTTATCCGAAAGGTAGATATTATCGCGCAGACGCTCGGCGCCTCTTATCTCGTGAAGCGTTGTAAAATATACGACCGTCAGCATAAGGAGGATCGCTAAAAACACTATGATCCATATTGCCGAGGCGGTGTTGAACACATTTTCGAGAAGGTTAACTTTATAGGTTATCGGGAAATAGCTTTCCGCCGCCATAACGCTGTTTGTCATTGAAAACGCCAGGTCTTTTGCGGGTTGGTAGACAGTTACCGTTTTCGTTGTGAACCGCGATAGCAGCGACATCAGGCTGTAGCGGCTGTTTAATCCGAAGGGGACGGTCATTCTGAAAAAAGGTATAAGCCAGAGAAATACCGTAAGTCTTTTCGGGAGCTTTTTTACATTCCTTATAAGCATAACGAGCAAACCCGTTATGGACGCTGTTATGCTCATATTGAATATCCAGTAGAATATTTCCCCAAGCATTAACGTCACCTTTTTTCTATCAATCTGCGCAGCTCGGTTATTTCCTCTTCGGTCAGCGGCTCGTCTTCAAGCAGCGCCGAAAACAGCGCCTTGCGGGAGCCGCCGAACACTTTTTTGATAAGCGACGCCGCCTCGAGCTTTTGCGTTTCGCTGCGCGAAACGAGAGGGGTGCAGATGAAGTTCGGGTCTTCGCGCTTGATATACCCTTTCGCTTCGAGCTTTTTTATTACCGTATATGTAGTGTTTTTGTTCCAGCCGATGGTTTCGGCGGCAATAAGGCTGATGTCCTTTGCCGAGATCGGGGCGTTTGCCCATATTATCTCCATTACCTTTGCCTCACTGTCAAAAAGCTTTCCTTTCATTATAATACCTCCGTAAAATTCCCACAGACTACTTCTATAGTCTATTCTATCACAATAGTCTGAGTTTGTCAAGAGGTTTTTAAAAATTTATCGGATCAAGTAGGAGATTTGTGATTGCGGCGCGGTTTGGTGGGGTTATGTTTTGGCGGGTGGTTGACTTTTAAGCTCGGGTGTGGTATAATCATATAACAGCAAAACGGGATTTGGAGGCGGAAAAGCGTATATGTGGACGTATCCGGACTGCGGAAGAGAGTTTAAAAGAACAAATCAAGATCACTATTGCGGCAAAGCCCCCGCTTGTGTTGATGATTATATTTTGCACCAGAATGAGAACATTCGGTCGACGCTTGTTTGCTTAAAAAACACGATAAATAATGCGATCCCGGAGGCAATGGAAACAATAGCGTGGAGTATGCCGTCATGGAAAAGGAACGGATATATCATACAATTTGCGGTAAGTACAAAACATATCAGCGTATATGTCGGGGAGGCGGCGGTCGGGCATTTTAGCGACAGGTTAAAAGAATTTGATATATACAAAGGCGGTATTCGCTTTACGTTCGATCGGGAGCTGCCGTTTTCTCTTATTTCGGAAATTGCGGGATGGTGTTTTGAAATGGATAAAACGTGCTGAATCCCGATTTGCGGGGGAAAGCTCCCGCGGCGGCAAGAATACACATATTTATCCGGGAGGAAATGATGATGAATGCTGTTATTATCAATGAAGAAAAATGCGTCGGGTGTTCTTTGTGCGTAAAGGATTGCCCGAATTCATATCTCTATTTGGAAAACGGCAAGGCGCACACGAATGGGACGGGATGTATCGAATGCGGTCACTGCTACGCTATTTGTCCGCAAAACGCTATCGGTATCCAGGGGTATTCCTGCGACGATGAAGCTGTCGTACCTATGACCGAGATCGACAGTGATACGCTTCTTGCCGCGATGAAAAGCAGGCGTTCTATCCGACAGTTCACATCACAGCCGGTTGAAAAAGAAAAGCTGCGGAAGATTCTGGACGCCGGGCGGTATGCTCCGACAGGCGCAAACGCCCAGGATATTTCGTATACGATCCTCGGAAGCCGTCAGGAGCAGGCGGAGAAGATCTGCGTGAGTCTGTTCCGAAAGGGTAAAGAGATCGGAGCGCCTTTTTTCAGTTACCTAAGAAAAATTGAGATCACGGATGATTTCTTTTTCAAGGGAGCGCCGCTTGTGATCGTGGTGTCAAGCAAAAACAAGGTCAATGCCTCCCTTGCGAGCGCTTATATGGAGCTTATGGCGGAAAGCCTCGGCTTGGGTGTTCTGTACAGCGGGTTCTTTGCTGTTTGTGCAAAATTCAGCGGAAGGCTGAGAAAACTGATCAGGCTGCCAAAGGGCGAAGAGGTGGTTTCCTGTCTGATAATCGGCTATCCCGCCGTGAAATATCAGCGGATCGTTCCGCGTAAGAAGATACGGGCGAGAAAATTATAAGCAGCAATGCCGTGCGCTTTATGGGTCTTTTTTAATTATACGGGAGCTTGTGTATGAAGAAAATACTTATCGTTCAAGGCGGCGGACGTCCTAACGGAAACACCGATCAGCTTGTGAAGGCGTTCGCTGAAGGCGCCGTTGAAGCGGGGCACGAGGTCGAGATCATTTCGCTTATCAAGAATGAGATCAAGGGGTGCCTTGGCTGCAACGCCTGCCGTTATGGAAAGCCATGCGTGCAAAAGGACGGATTCAACGAAATTGTTCCTAAGATAAAAGAGGCGGATCTGATCGTGTTTGCTTCTCCGCTCTATTTCTGGACTGTATCCTCCCGTATAAAGGCATTTATCGAGAGGTTTTACTGTATTGCCGAGGAGGATAAGCATCCGCCTCTGGGTCGGTACGAACGGTATCCCGAAAAGGACTGCGCCTTGCTTATGACCGCGGCAGACAACTTCTTCTGGACATTTGAGCAGGCGGTCTCTTACTACAAGTTTACGCTGATAAACTACATCGGCTTCCGCGACAAAGGTATGCTGCTTGCGGGCGGCTGCGGCGACACCAACGGCAAGCCCCGGATCGACAAGACCGAACATCTTACCGCCGCGTATCAATTTGGTAAGAGGATTTACGAAGAATGAAATTCTCTATGTGTTCGGTGGGATAACCGCCGAATTATAATTCGCAGGTGTTGTGCACCGGACGCGCTGGCGTGGGCACGAGTGTCTTCGGGTCGTGTTACGGCAGTGGAGCATTTTGATCGAAACAGAGCTTTCGGTTTTAAGATATTAAATGCTTCGGAATTCGTGTAAGCGGAATCCGAAGTTTTTTGTTGTCGGTTGACTTTTTCGGCATTTTATGATATAATTAAAAACAATGAAATACTCACAGTAAAAGGGGGCTGATTAATGAAAATAAATAAAAAAGCGTTGATCGCGGCGGCAGCTTTTTCCGCGTCAATTAATTTAAACGGATGTGTTTACGGTCCGCCGTATGACCCTGCCGACAATATTCAACCGGGCGTGTACGGTCCACCGCCCGTTGCAGAATATCAGGAGATCGAGAACAATAACGAACAGACTGATCATAACTCTGAAGAATCACATACAGAAGCCGACGGCACAGAAAATACAAAAGAATGAATAGAGAAATTAAAAAAGAACATATGCGGCAGCTCTCCGAATACCGCCGTAAGCTGCAAAGGGAGCCGATTCTAAAGTTCCTGTTTCTGGAGCTTACACTTCGCTGCAATGAAAACTGTATACATTGCGGAAGTCGATGCGGTGAATTTAGAAGCGAGGAGCTTAGTTTTGAGCATTACAAGGATTTCCTTAACAAGATAAAGCACGATTTTGGCACGAGCGGAATCCAGCTTTGTATAACCGGCGGTGAGCCGCTGCTGAGAAAAGACTTCTTTGATATAATGGGGTATGCTCATTCTCTGGGATTTCATTGGGGAATGACTTCAAACGGCACACTTATTGACAGTAATATTGCCGTAAAGCTGAAAGAGTGCGGAATGGATACTATCTCCGTAAGTCTTGACGGCATGAGAGACTCTCACGATGCATTTCGGCGTACCCCGGGCGGCTGGGATGCGGCGGTGCGCGGAATAAACGCGCTTATCGAGCAAAACGCGTTCAGGGAGATTCAGGTCACTACTGTGATACACAAGGGCAATATAGATGAATTGAACGAGCTGTACGATTATCTTTGCGGTGTGGATATTGATTCCTGGCGGCTAGTGACTATCGAGCCCATAGGCAGAGCATTGGATGCAGGTTTGAGTCTCGACCCGGAGGATTACATACGGGTGCTTGATTTTATTCGCGAAAAAAGAGCCGAAAATATGCCTGTAACCTATGGCTGCACGCATTATCTCGGTTTGGAGTATGAGCGCGAGGTGCGAGATTGGTATTTTCTTTGCAACGCGGGAATATATACGGCGGGTATACGCTCAAACGGAGATATTGGTGCTTGTTTGGATATAGAAATGCGTCCGGAGCTTTTGGAGGGAAATATTCTGACAGATGATTTCACTCAAATCTGGAAAAACGGTTTCAAGTCCTACAGAAAAGATTTGAGTAACAGAAGCTCGAAATGCTCGGCTTGCAGCGAGCGAGAGTTCTGTCACGGCGGTTCTTTCCACAGCTGGGATTTTGACAAAAACGAGCAAAGGGCATGCCTTAAAGGCGTGTTGTTTGAATAATTTTTGAAAGTATTAAGAGAGATTCCATCGTCGTAATTTACATTATTTTCCAATACGGCAAAAACATTTCAAAAAGTACTTGACAAACCCAAAACAGTATGTTATAATACTATATGTTCAGTGGAACTACCCGCCGAATTATAATTCGCAGGTGTGGCGGAATTGGCAGACGCGCTAGCTTCAGGTGCTAG
>JAFLUD010000010.1 GCA_022508965.1 Oscillospiraceae bacterium | reverse complement strand
AAGTGCCACCCGTTCTATACCGGTAAGCAGAAGCTGGTTGACAGCGGCGGACGCGTAGACAGATTCAAGAAGCGTTACAATATGGGCAAGTAATCACCCTGAGCGCGCAATTTCTCAAAAACGAAGCTCACGCATGGTCAAATGCGTGAGTTTTTGTTCTTAAGAGCTGTTCACATTACCGCTCTTCTCGGGAAATGTGAACAGTTATTTTTGCGCGTAATTTGCTGTTGTTTTATGAGGATTTACGGAGGATTTTGTGGAATATAAGACCATCGCATCGCGCTGTGAAGCACGCTTTATCGAGAAGAGATCGGAGTTTATAGGCTATCTTTGTCCTGTGGAAACCGAAGAGCAAGCGACGGCGTTTATAAACGAGATACGCGCGCAGCACCGCAAGGCGACGCACAATTGCTACGCGTATATACTCCGCGAGAATGGCATAAGCCGCCACTCCGACGACGGCGAGCCGGGCGGGACCGCGGGCGTTCCGATCTACGAGGTGCTCAGAAAAGAGGGACTAACCGACCTAGTATGCGTTGTAACGCGCTATTTCGGCGGAATAATGCTCGGTGCCGGAGGACTTGTCCGCGCCTACACAAGAGCAGCCAAAGACGCGGTAGACAGCGCCGAGATCAAGGTAATGGCGATGTCGGCGAATATGAAGATCACGCTCGATTATTCGCTTTACGGAAGAATCCCCAAGCTGTTCGCCGAATGTGACGCGCGCGTGATAAACGAGGATTTCGGTCAGAACGTAGCGATCTCTCTGTGGGTTCGCGAGGAATACTCCGAGCTTTTGAAAGAACATCTGATCGACGCCTGCAACGGCAGCGTTGATGTTGAAATTGCACAAAAAGATTGGTACAATTTTGCATAATTCGCCGAAATTACAAATAAAAAAAGGATAACCAAAGTCGAAAATTGTATATATTTATAGGAGAAATTTTTGAGGAGTGATGGGAATGCTGCCGCGCGAAAGAATTATGGCAAACGAAGAACGCATTTTAAGCGAATTCGCCTGCAAATCCAAGGACAGCCGCGGACGCAGGGTATACGAGACCCCCTGCGATTTCCGAACCGACTTCCAGCGCGACCGCGACAGAATAATCCACTGCAACTCCTTTCGCAGACTGAAGCATAAAACGCAGGTGTTCCTCATCCCGCACAGCGACCATTACCGCACCCGCCTGACCCACACCCTTGAGGTAAGCCAGATCTCGCGGACGGTAGCCTGCGCGTTGGGATTAAACGAGGATCTTACGGAAGCGATCGCGCTCGGTCACGATCTGGGGCACACCCCGTTCGGACACGACGGCGAGCGCGTTCTGGACAAGCTCCTGCCGAACGGCTTCGCGCATAATCTCCAAAGCAAGCGCGTAGTCGAGGTGCTTGAAAAGGACGGCAAGGGCTTAAACCTCACGTTCGAGGTGGTAGACGGAATAGTCGCCCACCGCGGAAGCGCCGCGCACGCGGCAACGTTAGAGGGCATGGTAGTGCGCTTTTGCGACAAGATCGCATATATAAATCACGACATCGAGGATGCCATCCGCGGCGGGGTTATCAGACAAGAACAGCTCCCCGAGTTCCCCGTAAAAACTCTCGGCAGCACCAAATCCCAGAGAATAACCGGCCTCGTGCGTTCGCTGGTTGAGAACAGCCGCGAGGAAATAAAGTTCGACGAGACTACGAAAAAAGCGTTCGACGAGCTTCGTGCGTTCATGTTCGAGAGCGTATATCAAGCCGCGCCCACGGTCGCCGAAAAGGACAAGGCGGGGCAGATAGTCGAGTTCCTGTTCAACTATTTTTATGAGAATAAAGACGAGATGCCGCGGCTTTATGCCGAGCTTGCGGAGAAGGACGGCTTAGAGACCGCCGTCGGCGATTATATAAGCGGAATGACCGACGAATACGCGGTGGATTATTTCAAAAAGCTCTTTATCCCTCACGGCTGGAATCGAGGTTACATTTCCTAGAAAAGGGGTGCGGCGATGCGCTTGTCCGAGGACTTTCTGCGTGATTTGCACGACAACAACGACATAATCTCCGTAGCGCAGGGATACGTCGAGCTAAAGCGCTCGGGAAGCTCGTATATGTGCCGCTGCCCGTTTCACTCCGAAAAATCGCCCTCCTGCTCGTTCTCGCCGGATAAACAGTTGTTCCATTGCTTCGGCTGCGGCGCGGGCGGCGATGTTATCACGTTTATAAGACTTATTGAGAATCTGGAATACATGGACGCGGTGCGTTTTCTGGCGCAGCGCGCGGGAATGCCGATGCCGGAGGATAAGGACGACGGCACGGCGCGAAAGCGCCAGCGAATGTACGAGATGAACCGCGAGGCGGGGAAGTACTTCCACAAGCTCCTTTTTTCGGAGGAGGGAACCGCGGGGCTTAACTATCTCCGAAATCGCGGGCTCTCCGATCATACGATAAGGAAATTCGGCTTGGGCTACGCGCTTGACGACTACCATAATCTGCATTTTTATCTGAAGAACCTCGGCTTCTCGGATTTTGAAATGGCAGACGGCTCGCTGCTGGCGACCAATAACAACAAGATGTACGACAAGTTCCGAAACCGCGTGATGTTCCCGATCTTCGATACCAGGGGGAATATCGCGGCATTCGGCGGAAGAACGCTCTCGGAAGACAAAAACAGCCCGAAGTACTTAAACAGCGCCGAGACGATGATCTTCAGCAAGAGCAATATGCTGTTCGCGCTGAACAACGCCAAGAATTCCAAAGCCGATTACTTCATACTCTGCGAGGGGTATATGGACGTGATCTCGCTCCATCAGGCGGGCTTCGACAGCGCCGTCGCGTCACTGGGAACCTCGCTTACAGCGCAGCAGTCGAACATGATCTCGCGCCTTGGAAAAAAGGAAGTGATCCTCTCCTACGATTCCGACGAAGCGGGGCAGAAAGCAGCTTCCCGCGCGATAAACCTGCTGTCCGAAGCGGGAGTGCGCGCCCGTATTTTGAGAATGGACGGCGCTAAAGACCCCGACGAGTTTATCAAGAAATTCGGCGCAGACGCGTTCACAATGCTGATTGAAAAGTCCGCGGGAGCAATTGATTACCAGATGGACAAGCTCGCGCAGGGTCTGGACTTGAATTCCGACGACGGAAAGGCTGCGTATCTCAAAAAAGCGGTCGCGTTTTTAGCGGAGATCAACAGCGACCTCGACCGCGCGGTCTACATATCGCGAACCTCGAAGAACACGGATATCCCCTCGGAAACGATCAAAACGGCAGTGGAGGAGGCGAGGAAGCGCAACCGTCGCTACGCCCACCGCCGCGAGCAAGCGCAGATAATGCGCCCGACCGCGGACAGAATAAACCCCGAGGCGCACAAGCTCCCCAAGGAGGAACGCGCCGAGCGCGGTATAATCTGCTTTTTGTACCACAACCCCGACGCGCTCGAGCGTATAACCGCAAAGCTCACAGGCGATTTCGTAACGTCGTTTAATAAGAAAGTGTACGAATTTTTGACAAATATGCTGAAAAACGGCGCAGCGCCCGATATTTCTTTGTTTAATGAGGAATTTGCGCCGACCGAAATGGGCAGAATAACTCAAATAGTCGGCGACACGACGTTCGCGAACGATAAAGCGGCGCTTATGGATTATATAGAGGTATTGAACAATTACGGCGCTTCGTCGGGAAAGAATATCGACGAAATGTCCGATGATGAATTACTGGAAATGGCGCATAAACTAAAGGAGAAGAGAAAGTAATGACAGAAAACGGCGGGTTCTCCAACACCTTGGAGGAATTATTCAATCAAGGAAAGCAAAAGGGAAGCCTGACGGCGAAGGAAGTTACCGACGCCCTCGAAGAGCTGAACTTTGATGCCGACCAGATAAACAGAATATTTGACAAGATCGTGAGTATGAATATCAAGATTGTCGACAATTTCGACGCCGACCTTGATATCGACAGCATTCTCGATTATTCCGACAGAGATTACGTCGACAGCGCGGACGCGGACGTAATGCTGCCGGACGATTCCGTAAAGTCGTTTTTGAAGGACATCGGAAAAATACCGCTCCTTACGACCGAGGAAGAGATCGAGCTTGCCGCGAGAATGGAAACTGGCGACGAGTACGCGAAAAAGCGCCTTATCGAAGCGAACCTGCGACTGGTGGTAAGCATCGCGAAGAAATACGTCCGCCGCGGAATGCAGTTCCTCGACCTCATTCAAGAGGGGAATATGGGGCTTATCAAGGCGGTAGAGAAGTTCGATTACACAAAGGGTTTCAAGTTCTCGACGTACGCGACCTGGTGGATAAGGCAGGCGATAACGAGAGCCATTGCCGACCAGGCAAGAACGATCAGAATTCCCGTCCACATGGTGGAAACGATCACCAAGGTAAAGAAAGCGCAGGGCTACCTGCTCCATGAAAACGGCTGCGAGCCTACCGAGGACGAGATCGCCGAGCATTTGGGAATGAACGTCGATAAAGTCCGCGAGATAATCCGCATAGCCCAAGACCCCGTTTCTCTGGAAACCCCGATAGGCGAGGAAGAAGACAGCCACCTCGGCGACTTTATCCCCGACGAGGACGCCCCCGCGCCTGCCGACGAAGCGTGTAATTCGATGTTGAAGCAAATGCTCGGAGAGGTTTTAGACACGCTCACCGAACGGGAAAAGCGCGTAATAATCCTGCGTTTCGGACTGATAGACGGACGTCAGCGCACGCTCGAGGAAGTCGGGCAGGAGTTCCAGGTAACGCGCGAGAGAATTCGTCAGATAGAGACCAAGGCTTTAAGAAAATTGCGGCACCCGACCAGAAGCCGAAAGCTAAAAGATTTTCTGGAATAAAGTAATTTGTACATACCCGATGAAAGGATTTGTAAATGAACAATACCGAGAAAAATATTTTTAACGAGCTTCTTGAGCGCGGCAAGCAAAGCGGAACACTCTCCACGCGTGAGATCTATAACGTAATAGAAGAAGCGGACGTCGATCTCGACAAGCTCAGCGAATTCCTCGACCGCAACAACATCAAGCTCGACGACGATTTCAACGTCGAGGACGACCTTAATAAAGCGCTCGAGTATAATGATGAAAACGGCGAAAAAAGCTCCGGTCTCGACGATCCCGTAAAGATCCATCTTCGCGAAATAGGCAAGATCCCGCTGCTCTCTGCCGAAGAGGAGGTAGAGTTAGCGGAGAAGATAGCCCAGGGCGACGAGCAGGCGCGCGACAGACTTATCGTAGCGAATATGCGTCTGGTAGTCAGCATAGCCAAGCACTACGTCGGGCGCGGAATGCCGCTTCTCGATCTTATCCAGGAGGGCTACAGCGGACTTATCAAGGCGGTCGAGAAGTTCGACCATACCAAGGGCTATAAGTTCTCGACTTATGCCACCTGGTGGATAAGACAGTCGATCACGAGAGCGATAGCCGATCAGGCAAGAACAATAAGAATTCCCGTCCACATGGTAGAGACCATCTCGCGCGTCAAGAAAACGCAGAACAAGCTGCTCCACGAAAACGGACACGAGCCGACGGTGGACGAGGTGGCGCAGGAGCTGAACATGACCTCCGACAAGGTGCGCGAGATAATCAGAATAGCTCAGGACCCCGTTTCGCTGGAAGCGCCCGTAGGCGAGGAGGAGGACAGCTATCTCGGCGATTTCATACCCGACGAGGACGCGCCCGCGCCGATAGACACGGCGATGCAGGCGGTGTTCAAGGACGAGCTGAACAAAGCGCTCAACACGCTTCCCGAGCGGGAACGCGAGGTGCTAAAATTCCGCTACGGCGTGGGTTACGACCGTGCGCACACATTGGAGGAGGTCGGCAGACAGTTCCAGGTAACGCGCGAGCGAATTCGCCAGATCGAAGCAAAAGCGCTCAGAAAGCTGCGTTCGCAAAGCAAGAGCAAGGCGCTGAGAGTATTTCTTGATTAAGAACGGTTAATAGGGAATACTCTGAATTACATAAAAAAGCCGAGGGATATTCTCTCGGTTTTTTGTTATATTTGAGATTTTTTGGCGCAAACTAGAAGCAAGAATCCAAGGGCAAGAGGGGACTCCTAAAATGATTTGTATTGTCGGAGAATCGCACGCGGACAGACTTTTTGGGGAACTCCCCACGATAAAGGCGAACTATGCCGAAATAGACGTTCCCAAAGCCGCGGTAATAGTGGGGAAAAACGGAAAAGCGAAGGTCAGCTCCGCGCTTGGGATAATAGTGGACGGCGACAGCTGCGACCAGAACATCCCGCGCGGCATCCAGCTTATCACCTGCGGCATTTCCCCGAAGAACACGGTAAGCGTCACCTCGCGAACCGACGAAAAGCTGACTCTCTCGCTCAATCGTTCGATCCGCACCGAGCACGGCGTGATCGAGCCGTTAGAACAGCCCGTTGACATTGAGCGCGGAGTAAGTGAATACGATCTTATGGCAGCATTCGCCGCGCGGCTGCTTCTGGAAAAATAGACGCTTTTTGGGGGAATCTTTTTTGAAAAAAAGATTCCCCCAAACCCCTTTCAAAAAACTTCCTCATTTTGATTTAGAGTTTTATGAACAACAAGAACCACAGCAGTTATTGAAACTGTGGCTAAAATATAAAAAACCGGGATTCCAAAGGGACTAGTCCCTTTGGCAGGGGGTGTGGGGGGCGGCGCCCCCCACACTAGGGGATTGGGGGGGACTTTTTGCGAAAAAAAGTTCCCCCAAAAAAGTCATTCGTTGTCTTGCAAAGCGTCATAGCCGGATTCACCGGTACGCACCTTGACCACGTCTTCAACGTCGTAAACGAAGATCTTTCCGTCGCCGATCCTGCCGGTGTACAAAACGTCCTTGGCGGTGTCAATTACCAGCTCGACGGGCACCTTGCACACGACGATCTCCATTTTGATCTTGGGCAGCAGATGTGTTTCGATGGGAACGCCGCGGTAGAATTCCGTCGCGCCCTTCTGCATACCGCAGCCGAGAACGTTCGTAACCGTCATGCCCGTAATACCGATGCCCGACATCGCGTTTTTGAGAGCCTCGATATGTTCGGGCTTGGTGATGATGACCACCTTCGACATACGCGCGCCGTCCGGCGGAGTATGCTCTCTGCGAACCGCGGGTGACTGCTTGTCGCCATCCACCTTAGCCAGCGTCTCGACCTCCTTGTCGCGACCCGAGGAGGTAGTTTCGATCTGCATAGTGGGAATAAAATCCGCATAAGAGCTGGGAAGACCGTGCTCGGTGGCGTCCATGCCGACGATCTCCTCGTGCCGGGAAGCGCGAAGCCCGATAGTCTTTTTGATTATGAGGAATGTCAGAGAAATAACCGCCGCCGTCCACGCGAGAATGGAAACCATGCCCAGCGCCTGAACACCCAGCTGCGCGAATCCTCCGCCATAGAACAATCCCTTTACGGGAGTGCCGCCGACGCCGACGTTCTGACCGTTGCCGTTAGCGAAAAGTCCGACTGCCAGCGTACCCCAGATACCGTTGCAGAAATGCACCGCAACCGCGCCCACAGGGTCGTCGATCTTCAGCTTGTAGTCCAGCAGCCATACGCCGAATACCACGAGGAATCCCGAAACCAAGCCGATAATAGCCGCCGCAACGCAGTCAACGTCCGCGCAGGGAGCGGTGATAGCAACAAGCCCCGCCAGCGAAGCGTTCAGACACATCGAAACATCGGGCTTGCCGTTTTTAAGCCATGTGAATATCATGGTAGTGCAGGTAGCAACCGCCGGAGCCACCGTTGTCGTGAGGAATATCTTAGCAAGGTGCTCAACGTTATCTGCAGCCGCGCCGTTAAAGCCATACCAACCGAACCACAGGATAAACACGCCCAAAGCACCCAGCGTCATCGAGTGCCCGAGAATAGCCCTCGGCTTTCCGTCCTTGCCGAACTTCCCGATACGCGGCCCTACCATCGCCGCGCCGATAAGCGCGCACATACCGCCCGCCATGTGAATAGCCGCCGAGCCTGCGAAATCCACGAAGCCGAGCTGGGCAAGCCAGCCTCCGCCCCATACCCAGTGCGCCTCGACCGGGTAAACGATCGCGCTTATAACTCCCGAGTAAATGCAGTAGCTGATGAACTTTGTGCGCTCAGCCATCGCGCCCGAAACGATAGTCGCCGCCGTCGCGCAGAACACCAGGTTAAACACGAACTCCGCGCACCTGTCAAAGCTCGTAAAGCTGTTGAGAATCTCCAGCGTCGGCACACCGACCAGCCCGAAAAGCGCGTCCTCTCCGAGCATAAGCCCGAATCCGAGGAATATGAAAACCACCGTTCCAATACAGAAATCCATGAGGTTTTTCATGATGATGTTTCCGGCGTTTTTCGCGCGGGTCATACCGGTCTCGACCATAGCGAAGCCCGCCTGCATGAAGAACACCAGCGCCGCGCCGATCAGATACCAGATGCCGTTGCCGTCGCCGGTGTTGAACATCGTGCTGTTGACGACCTCCTCGGCGCTTGCCCCTGCAAGTACCGTAAAAATTGCGTTCATTTAAGACCGCTCCTTTCATTTGCCTATGTAGTAATAAATAAAATACAAAGAGGCCGTGAAGCGTGTTTTCTTAGGGAATACACACTCCACAGCCTCTTTGCTTTAATTCTATTATACACGGGGAATATAACTTTGTCAATACTTTTTTGCAAGTTCTCAAATAAAATCTTGCATTTTGTAGAATTACACAAAAAAATTCCCCCAAGAGCAAAGAATCCCATAAATTTAACAAAACCTGAATTTACCGCAAATAAAACCGCGCGAATTGCGGACAATACGAATGAAAAGGAGATGATTTTTATGACACGAGAACAGGAGCGTTATATAAAAAGCGCGGCAGCGGGCGCGGTAACGGGCGGACTTGCTTTTTTGGCGGTGCGTTCGCTTACATCCAATCGCCGCCTGCGCCGCAAGACCACCGCGAAAGCGATGAAGCTGCTCGGCAACTTCATGGACTCGCTCTGACAGTTGAAAGTTGACAGTGTAAAGTGTACAGTATAATAAATTAAAAGCTCCCTAAACGACTTAGGGAGCTTTTAATTATATTCCAAACATCCTTGCGACCCCCGCGATAACCGCACATAAAACCACTCCGCAAACAGTTGGGATAATAAACGCCATCGCCGCCCATTTCCAGCCGCCCGCTTCCTTTTTTACGGTGAGAAGCGTCGTCGCGCAGGGGAAGTGCATAAGCGCGAAAATGATAACGCAAAGCGCGGTGACAGCGGTCCAGCCGTTTTGCGAGAACAGCTCCAGCATCTGCGCGGGCGCGATCTCGGTGAGACTGCCTTGCTGCATATACGCCATAGCGGTCAAGGGAATCACGATCTCGTTAGCGGGCAGCCCCAGCAAAAACGCCGTAACCACCGCGCCGTCCATGCCGATAAACCGCCCGAACGGGTCGAGCGCTCCCGTTATGTGATTGAGAATAGCCTCGCCGCCGATAGAAACGTTCGCCAGCAGCCATATTATAACCCCCGCAGGAACCGCCGCGGCAACCGCCCTCCCAAGCACGAAAACCGTTCTGTCCAGCAGCGACCGCACCAGAATTTTCCCGATCTGCGGCTTTCTAAACGGCGGCAGCTCCAGAGTAAACGACGACGGCTCCCCCTTGAGAATAGTCGAGGAAAGAATTTTAGAAACCAAAAACGTCATAGCAATTCCCAGCAGAATAACGCCCGTAAGCGCCGCCGCGGAGAGCAGACTGCTCCCAAAGCCGACAGTCCCGCCCACAAAGAACAGCGAGATAATAGTAAGTATCATCGGGAACCGCCCGTTGCAGGGAACAAACGCGTTCGTAAGCATCGCGATCAGCCGTTCGCGGCGGCTGTCGATGATGCGGCAGCCCACAACCCCCGCGGCATTGCACCCAAAACCCATACACATCGTAAGAGCCTGTTTCCCGCAGGCATTGCACTTGCAGAACGGTCTGTCGAGATTGTACGCGACGCGCGGCAGATAACCCAGGTCCTCCAAAAGCGAGAATAGCGGAAAGAATATCGCCATAGGCGGCAGCATTACCGAGATCACCCACGCAGGAACTCGATACGCGCCGTCAATGATGATCCCGTGCAGCCAATCCGGGGCGTTCAGAAAGTGGAGAAGCTCCGAAAGCCTGTCGCCCAGCCAAAACAGCGCGTTTCCGAGAAGCTCGCTCGGGTAATTCGCGCCGACAATGGTTATCCAGAAGATCACCATCAGCATCAAAAGCATTATCGGGTAACCGAAAATTTTGCTTGTGAGAATTTTGTCCGCGCGCGAGGGAACACTCCGCCCCGAAGCGCCGAAAACCGCCTCGTCGCACACCTCCTCCGCGTTCAGAAGAATACACGAAACTATCCTGTCCTTAAGGCAGTCGCAGGTGATCTCGTTTTCGGCAAGGTGGAATTTCGCGCGCTCAACCGCCTCGGAAATCTCCTCGATCCCGCAAAGATCCTTCCCATAGTACTTTTCGATCTCGGAATTTAAGGAAGTGTCGTTGTCGATAAGCCTCAAAGCCGTCCAGCGCGGCGGCAAGATCGAATCCAACTGCCCCGAAAGCGCGGGCGTCACCATCTCCACCGCCTGCTCGATAGGCTTTATATAGCGCAGCCTTCTCGGAGTGGGAATATCCCCCCCGCAAAGCTCATCCAGCCGCTGGGTAAGCCGCACAAGCGACTTTTTGTTGTGCGCCGAAGTCCCGACAACAGGAACGCCGAGTTCTTCTTCAAGCCTTTGAAGATCGATCCCGATACCTCGCCGCTTTGCCTCGTCCATAAGGTTCACACAGACCAGTGTCCTCGGACAAAGCTCCATCACCTGAAGCGCGAGGTTCAGACTGCGCTCGAGACAGGTAGCGTCGCATACGACGATAGCGGCGTCCGCTCCGCCGAAGCAGATGAAATTTCTGGCGACCTCCTCCTCTTTTGAATGAGCCAGCAGCGAATACGTCCCGGGAATATCCGCAAGAATATACGAGAATTTTTTCGTCCGAAAGGATCCCTGCGCCGTAGAGACCGTTTTTCCCGGCCAGTTTCCCGTATGCTGATGAAGCCCCGTAAGAGCGTTAAATACCGTGCTTTTCCCGACGTTGGGATTCCCCGCGATAGCGATCACCTTGTCGCTCGGGGATTTTTTCTCGACAACAAAGTCCTCCGACATAGCGGAAAACCCCGTGGATCTTGCAGTGAGTCCCATTCAGATCCCCCTCACTATAACACCGCGGCTGTCGTTCGCGCGGATAGCGATGACCGCGCCGCGGATAAGATATGCGCTCGGGTCGCCCATAGGGCTGCGCCCGACGCATTCCACCACAGTCCCGTCGCAAAGCCCGATATCCAGCATACGCCGCCGCATGGAACCGTGAGTGCGAAGCCTTTCCACAACCGCCCTTTCACCGACCTTTATATCACATAAAGAACAAAAATTGTCCATAATAAAAACCCCCGATTAGATGTTAGTAGTTAGAATTAAGAGGTAAGATTTTACCGCTTACACTCATTTTATGCGTTTCGGGAATTTAAGTGAAACAAAAAAGCGAGTAGATTTACCCGCTTCATTTTGTATAGAAAGTTATCTTTCAGGCTGCCTCGCTCAATAATTGTATTGAATATCCTTCCCGCTCCAGAAAATCTAAAATATCGGGAGCAGCGAAATAATGCATCGCTCCCACCGCCACAAACGTCCTGTCCCCGTTTTTAAGGGAATCCACTATGTACTCCGCCATCTTCGCCTGACGGTTCTCATACATCTCAAAATAAAACTGCTCGTATTCCTCCGTTAGATTTTCGGGAATCTCCTCCTCCGCGATCAACCGCTCCAGCGCGTCAAAATCGCTCTCGCTCCACGCGCGGTAAAGCTCTTTAAGCTGATTTTTTTGAACCTCATAGTCCGTCCGCACGGAATCCTTAAGAAGAAACACCTGTAGCTCGCGCGGCTCGTTCGCGTTGATCTGGTATTGCTGTTCGGCGGATTCGATCTCGTAAATGGGAATGGAATACGACCTCGCGTAAGACAAAAGCAGCCTGTCCGTGCCGTATTCGGAATAATACCCGCAGTCCTCGGCGAGCTTGTTTGTGAGAATACTGCTCCACACCGCCGGAATGTATCTGTCGAAAGCAGAATTGTACAAGCGTTTTTTCCTAAAGAACGCCCTGATCTCGTCATAATCCTCCCCGAGAAAATCCCTCGCGGTCTCCCCCTGACATTCCATCAGCTTCATAGCCTCCGAAAGCCTCTCGTTATCCGCTTCGAGAGCGATCAGATCCACCTCTACCGCAAGCGTATCGCAGGAAAGAAGCGCCTCGTATATCCTGTCGGGCAGCGCGCAGTTTTTTGGAGCAACGTGCATAGTCCCCAGCAGGTATACCATGCCGCCCGTCTGCTCGTCCGCGACAACAAAAAACGGCGGCTCCGCCTCGCGCGTCGGAACCCTTCCGCACCCCGAAAACAGCGCAGCCACGCATACCAACACCGCCGCAAGAATCCTTTTCTTCATACCGAAGACCTCCAAGTATTATAAAACCCGTTTTCCGAAGGAAAACGGAATTTAAACAGAATTTTTTCGCGTGTCTCCCGCGGAAAGATAACCTATCGGCAGGGCGCAAGCCGTGCCGACCTCCGCGAAGCGGAGAACCCGAATGAAGATCCGACAGGATTTTCATTCGGAGCGCGTAAGCGCTAAACCAGCCTCCCCGAGATCTCAAACACAGGCCCCTTCTGCCACAGAAACGGCGTGAGAATGATCTCGAAGCCGTTTCCGGGGTCGCACAGAAAATCCGCCGGCTGACCTTTTGGAAGCCCGCAGCCGCAAAGCAGGTTGGTAATGACCCCCGCGTGGGTAACGCAGGCGGCGCGAGTGATCTTGTGCTGCATCATATCGTTGAAGATCGTGTCCAGCCCCTCAACGCATCGGAGCACGAAATCCCCGTACTTCTCGCCGTTCGGCGGAGCCGCCTCAGAGCCGCCCTTAAGCCATTCGGTGTATTCCCGCAGGTCTTGAAGCTGGGTCTGCGTTTTCCCCTCAAAGTCCCCGAAATTCATCTCGCATATCTCGTCCACGATCATCAGCTTCTGCTCCGGGTAGATTATCTCGGCGGTCTCCAGACACCGCTGCAGCGGACTGGAATACACCTTCCCGACGTTCGGATAGATGTCGTCCGCACACAAAGCCTCGATCTGCTTTTTCCCCTCGGGACAAAGCGCCAGATCGGTCTGCCCGATGTATTTCCCGTCGAGATTCCCCTGTGTGATCCCGTGACGAATGAGATAAAGATAATAATTTATCATTCCAAACTCCTTTGTGCGGCAGGCTGCCGCTCCCTGTTCCCAATATTGTGTGGAACAGTGACGCACGCAGACTGCTGTCAGGCTAAAATGTTACTGTTATTATAACCATTTTCTCCGTGAAAATTTTGTGAAAAATTACGCTTTACAAATGGGAATAAATATTATATAATATTACATATTGATATTAATAGCGCATAGCTTTTCGGTCAAAATATCGCTATAATAGGGAAAACCACCGATATTTGAAGGGATCCGCGCCCGCCCGATTTTATGCGGTAAAGCGGCAAAATCCTCCGAAAAGCCTAACGCCCATTAATCGTCCATTAAATAAGGAGACGCCAAGAATGAATAAAGATTTCCCCAGAGTGATGAAGTTATTGAGAAAAGAACGCGGTCTGCGTCAAAAGGAAGCAGCCGAACAGCTCGGCATAGCGCAGGCGCTGCTATCGCATTATGAGAACGGCAAGCGCGAGTGCGGACTTGATTTTCTGGTAACCGCCGCGAACTTCTACGGCGTGTCGATCGACTATATACTCGGAAGAACAAGCTCGCGCAACGGCACGGTAGTAGTCGAGGACGAGCTTCCCGAAAGCACCGTATCCGAGAGCTACGAGGGCGCACCCAGCGGCGCGGGAACGCTGCTGCGCAAAAAGCTCGCGACCAACTCGCTCGAGGTCGTATTCTCACTGCTGATGAAGACCAAGAACACCAAGCTCGCCAAAGCGATAAGCTCGTATATCCTGACCGCCGTATACCGCGCGTACAGAATGGTATATTCCGCAGGCGGACAAAACGACGAAAACAGCTTTGCGGTGCCGATCGAAGAGGTATCGGGACTTTGCGTGGCAAAGCTGTCGATAGACAACGTCAGAGTACGCGCCGCGTCGAAGGAGGGCACCGAAGACGAGCGTATAACCAACGCCCGCATAGAACACGAATACCCCAAGCAAAGCGCCGCATTGTTCTCGGTAGTGACAAACGTCGAGAGGGAACTGCTAAAGCTGAATTAAGCGTCACTCATCTACAATATTATATTCATTGATAATATTCTCGCGATTGCGCCAATCTTCCTTTACTTTCACGAATATTTGAAGATTGACCCGGCACCCCAGCAGCTCCTCGATGTCTTTTCGGGCAAGCGTGCCGATCTGCTTCAGGCGCTCGCCGCCCTTTCCGATGATCATACCTTTATGAGAATTTTTCTCGCAAATAATCACCGCGCCGAGGTCGATAATTTCCCCGGCGTATTTTTTTCGGGACTTGAAGGATTCGATGTCCACAGCCGTCCCGTGAGGAATTTCCTGCTGCATAGTCCAGAGGATTTTCTCGCGGATAATTTCGCCGCAAAGAAACCGTTCCGTGCGGTCGGTAGCGATGTCGTCGGGGAAGAAGTGCTCTCCCTCCACGGCGAACTTTTCAAGTGCCGGAAGGATATTCTCGGTATTGATCCGCCGCTTGACGCTCACGGGAATGATCTCCTCGAAATCATACAGCTCGCTGTACTGCGAAATGATAGGCAGCAGATCCTCCTTGTTTTTCAAAAGATCAATTTTATTGAGAATAAGCACCGCCCGAGTTCCGCGCTGCGCGAAGGAGCGTATAAGCTCCTGTTCCGCCGCGGAAATTTTTTTGGTAACGTCCGCCATCAGAATAGCGCAGTCCGCGTCGTCCGCAGCTGTGCGAACCGACTTCACCATGTGCTCCGCGAGCTTTGTGCGCGCCTTCAGCATACCCGGGGTATCGATGAAAACAAATTGAGTATCTCCCGTAGTAAGAACGCCGTTGATGCGGTTTCGAGTGGTCTGCGGCTTCTCGCTGACGATGGAGATTTTCTCGCCCACCAGCAGATTAGTAAGCGAGGATTTCCCCGCGTTAGGCCGCCCCATAACGGCGATAAAAGCGTTTTTAGTCATCTTTATTCCCCTTGCGTTTTTTATTCTTTGAGAACAGCTCTTCCGCATGTTCCAAAACGTATTTCTCATACATATCCGGGCGCTTTTCGCGGGTAGTCTCCAGCGCCATCTCCCGCTGCCATTCGCGGATCTTTGCGTGATTTCCCGAAAGCAGCGTCTCGGGAACAGCCCTCCCGCGCCAGACCTCGGGCCGCGTGTATTGCGGAAATTCCAGCAGCCCGTCATAGTGGGATTCAATGGAATACGCGTCCTCGTTTGGAAGCACGCCCTCCTGAAGCCGCGCCACAGCGTCGGTGAGAATAAGCGCCGGCAATTCTCCGCCCGTAAGAACATAATCCCCCACGGAAATTTCTTCGGCTTGCAGCTCGTCCAGCACCCGCCTGTCAACGCCCTCATAGTGCCCGCAGATGAGAATAAGCCCCTCTTCCTCCGAAAGCTCCCGAACCTTGCCTTGTGTAAGCGTTTCACCCTGCGGCGAGAGGTAGATTATCCTCGGACGCGCCCTGTGCTGGGAAATAATAGCCATAACGCAGTCGTGGATCGGCTGCGCCATCATGATCATACCCGTGCCGCCGCCGTAGGGCTTGTCGTCGACGTTTCGGTGGCGGTTTTCGGTGTAAAGCCGTATGTCGTGGGTATAGACCTCCAAAAACCCGTTCTTGATGCCGCGCCCCAGAACGCTCGTTTGCAAAACGCTCTCGCACATCTCGGGAAACAGCGTAGCAATATCAATCCTCATCATAGTCCTCAAACAGTCCCGGCAGCGGCGTTATAAGCATTTCACCGCCGTCGATGTCGATTTTTCTGACAACCTCGTCGATATACGGGAACAACAGCTCCGTGCCGTCGGATTTTTTTATGGAATAAACGTCCGAAGCGCCGTTCTGATAGACGTCGGAAATTTTCCCGTAGATAATGCCGCTGTCAAAGTCCTTAACGGTAAGCCCGATAATATCTTGGATAAAATAAACGTCGGGGGGAAGCTCCGCGTCCTCGCGGTCGATAAAGAGGAATCTCCCGATCAGCTTCTGCGCTTCTTCTATGGAATCTATCCCCTCGATTTTGAGAACTACCGTGTTCTTTTGAACAAACGCGCGTTCGACTTGTACACAAGCCTTGTCCTTGCCGAGATACAGCCTGTCAAACTCGCAGAGAACGTCCGCAGAATCGCAGTAATACTGACAGCGCACCTCCCCGCGGATCCCGTGGGTAGACACTATTTTGGCTATTTCGAGAAATTTCTTCATACGTTGGTTTCCTTATCCTGATTTTCCCGGGAATTATTCTTGCTCTTATGAAGCACCAGCTTCACCGCCTGCACGCAGGACTGGAAGTTAAGCGCCGCGATAACAAGGAATACGACCGCGTTTATGACGTTCTGAAGCGTGCCGTATTCCAGGAAGATGATCGACCACGCCATAACCGCCAAAAGCGCCAGATTGACGAATATCTTCGCCCAGTATACCTTCATATAGAGATATTTTTTGGTGTCGAAAATTCTGTACACAAACACGATAACATAGCTGCTAACGGTAGCGATAGCCGCGCCCATTATCCCGAAAGCGTAGATAAGAACGATGTTGAGAACGATATTGGAGACCGCGCCTATCCCCGATGAGATCATCGAGTGGGTAGTTTTCTGCGCCGCCTCGTAAATGGAAGCTAAGAAGTTGTCAAAGCTCTGGAAGATGACCGCCGCCAGCAGCAGCGGAACGTAAATGTAAGCAGGCTGAAAATCCTCCGACCCGAAGAACGGCATTATGATCGGTCTCAAAACCAGCATAATACCGCCGCTCGCCAAGAACATGATAGTCTGCATCATGCTGAAGGTGTTGGAATAGAAATTCGAGGTAGTACGGGAATTCCTCTCCGTGATAGCAGACATTCTCCACGCCTGCGAAAAGATACCCATGACCATAATAGCAAGGTTCGGGAACTTATACGCAAACGCGTAAAGACCGTTCGCGTCCTCACCGATAAACGCGGTGATCATATACAGATCGGAAAAGCTGATGATCCACCACATGATAGTAGTCGGCATAAGCGGAATACAGTACCGCAGCATCGACACCCTCAGCGTCTTGTCGTTCCTGATCGGACGGTAGTCCATAAACAGCTTTGTGGTGATGTTGAGGAACACTATCGAGGTAACGTTTCCCAGAACTATCGAGAACACATACCCCGGCACTCCGAAGTGGAATACTCCGAGGAACAGCAGGTTGTACACCACCGTAGAAACTGTGGTAACGATACCGTCCACCGCGAACAGCGTCACAGAATACCGCGAGCGCACATAAATAGCGCACACGTCCTTGATACAGCCGAGAATAACGTAGATGAAGATCATCCACTCATACCCGCGAAACAAAGGAATCATACCGATAAGCGGGACAGTGCAGAGGAAAAACAGCGAGTTTACGAGAATAGTGTTGATGCCGATAGAAAAGACCATTTTTCCGTCGTTGCTTTTTTCCAGAGCAAATCTCAGCACGCCGCTTGAGATAGACAGCGACACCACGGAAATCAACAGGTCGCAGGCGGTGACGATATTCGTCATTTCGCCGTAACCGTCTGTTCCGAGTATGTCGGTGTAGAACCTCAGCATCACATAGACAAGCAGCTTAGAGCTGAGCTGACCGACAGCGAGGATCAGCATATTGCTTGCCAGAGTACGGTATTTATTCATAGAATGATTCCTAATGTCATTTATTTTCGCGGATCTCCTTAAAGAACTCGCTTAAAATATCGCCGCAGCGCCGTTCGAGAACGCGGCTCCTCACCATGGGGATATGCGTGAATTTCTCATCGAACAAAGTGACCACCGACGCGCACGCGCCGTTTTTATCGTCGAAAGCGCCGTAAACCAGCCGCTTAAGATGAGCGTTCATAATAGCGCCCGCGCACATCGGGCAAGGCTCTAAGGTGACATAGATGGTGCAGTCAGAGAGCCTCCGCGCCTTGAGCTTTTGCGAAGCCATCTCGATAGCGAGCATCTCCGCGTGCGCGGTAGGCGAGCAGAGCGTCTCACGCTGATTGTAGCCCTCTCCGACGATCTCGCCGTCCTTTGTAACAACGATAGCCCCCACCGGGATTTCCCCCAGCTCGTAAGCCTTTCGCGCAAGCGCGAGCGCCTTTTCCATAAATTCCTCGTCGAGCGTCATAGGCGTTTAAACAGCTGCGCGCCGAGAGTAATAGCCCCCGTTGCGATGTTAAAGAGCAGCAGATACAGCGCGTCAAAGAAACCGAACTGAGTAAACAGCGCGAATATGATAGCCAGCAGCACCCCAAGCCCGATACAGCTAAGCTGAACAATGCAGCTCAAAACGGTCCTGTCGCGCAGCAGCCGCGCCGTGCAGACCGCCCCCGCAAACGAGGAGAAGGTGCCGATGCAGGAAGCCGAAGCGCTTCCCGACGAAACGAACTTAGTGTTTTCCGCAAAGGTCTCATGCGCCTCAAACGGCAGGATCTTCACCTTTTCGGAATCGATGTCAAACAGCTCGGAGATCTCCGCCTCCGTCATCATGCCGTCAACGGTTCTGATAACCAGCGAAACATCGCGCTTTGTAAGCCGCTGAACGTTCAGCTTTACCGCGGGATTCGCCGAAAGCTCCACGAAAAACAGCAGGCAAACCTCGCCGCCCACCGCGAGGTAGATGACCTCGTCGTTGTTGACGTTAGCCGCCGATTCCTTTTTCATATTGGGAACAGTTATTTCGTGGGACTTCATGTGGCGTCTGTTACCCAACAGAACGCGTCTCCTGTCGATCCAGCCCATCACGCCGAGATTATTCTCATAAACGCACCCCGACACGGGCTTCAGAAGCTCGCGCTTGTTGTTTAGCATTCCGAAGAACGCGTCCGCAAGCACGCTGTCGGAAGCCACCGCCAGCGAAGCCGCATAGATAATGGCTTCGTCGATGTTTATCTTGCCCTCGCCGCGGTTTTTGGGCTTGTCATAGCCGCAGATGTTGGTGATCTTAACGGAATCCGCGGGGAACAGCGTCTTAGCCTCCAGAAGAACGGCGTTAAGCTCCGAAAGCTCGGTAGCGGCGTTATATCCGAGAATAGCCGAGCCGCGGCGGTTGTTTTTGAGTGAAGCGAACAGTAAAGGCAGCGTAACGGTCATAGACCCCGAGAACGACGCTCCCAGCGCGAATATCGCGGTCATAACGGTAACCGCCCAGTTCACGCGGTTTATAACCATATCCGTCTCTCCCGCGCTCGCGAAGAACGCCGCGATAGCTCCGACTACCGCCGCTGCGGCAGCCGCGGGAACGATCTTTCTCGAAAGCCTGTCCGAAGCGTCCTCACAGTAGGTAGAAACGATAAAGTCGCAGAGAATTTCGGTCTTTCGCATAGCTCCGACCGCGGGGATCCCCGAAACAGCGCCCTTAGCGAGCTTGTCCGCGCTGGTTCTCTCGCAGCGCTCGATAAAGTACTTCGCTCTTCCGCCGAAGGTGAACGCGAAGTTCTTCTGCGCGGTCTTTACGGTGCATATCTTTGACAGCGTGTTGAACAGTAAAGCTCCCAGCGAGACCAGCAGATAAACGTGCGCGCGTCCGCGCTGAATGTATTCCGCGTTTATGAGGTAGGGAATAAGCGCCGCGAGCGCCCCCATGTGAGCGAACGCGCAAAGCGTATCTCCGTCGGGACGCAGCTTCAGCAGCCTTGAGAATCCGTTGGAAATAACCGACGAGCAGGCCGCGAATGAAAGTATGCCGACTGTAAGGTGAGTGTATAGGTAGTTATCGGGAGCAACGCGCAGGCTGATGACCTTGTTAAGCCCGCCAAGCTCCATGTTGAATTTGTTCGCGAGAGTAACGAAAAGCGTCACCGCAAAAAGCCCCGCAAGGATCAGCAGTCTGCTCAAAAGCCCCTTGGAAGCGCGCTCCAGGCGGTCGCGGATAACGTTCTCGTCGTCGAGGTCGATAGGCTCGTCGTCCTCGTCGTCATAGTCCTCCGAATAGTCGTCCGCAGGCGCGGAAACGGCAGGCTCCAGCTCCTCCGTATCCGGAGTATCCAGAATAAAGTTCGCGATCTTGCGCTTCTTTTTCTGAGCAAGCTCGTCCGCCTGTCTTATTCTTTCGAGAGCCTCTTCCTCCTCGGGACTGCGCGCCGCAAAAGCCGCAGGTTCTTCGGTTGTTTGGGGAACGCTCTCCTCCTCGGTCCTCGGGGAAGACTGCTCGCTTATTTTCTTGTTGAGAGCTTCAACGATCGTTTCGCCGACGTGTATCTCCGCAGGGAACACGGGGCTTTGCATACCCGCCGCCCCCGGAACGGCTCCCGGCGGAGCGAACAAAACCTCGTCCGCCTCGCGTTTTTTCGCGGGCTGATATTCCTTAATGCGCTCCTCGCCCTTTGCGATGCGCTTAAGATCGTTTCCTGCAACCGCCAGGGTATCGGTGTTGTCGTCCTCATTCCCCTTTATGATCTCCACAGCCTTTTCGCGGGAATCCATGGGATTGAGAGCGTTTAGCATATCGTCCGGGGAATCCGCCTCGCTGTCGATCTTAAGAAGCGCGCGGTTGATATCGTCGATCTTTTTCTGCTTGCGGATCTGCGCGGTGTCGGTGGTAACAAGGTCGCCGCGTGTGTGGAATATGATGTCGTCGTCCGCCCCGGAAACCTCGGGCTTGCGGTAGGGTCGTACATATTCGCTCTCGGGAGTAACAAGCTCTGTGCTATCCTCGAAATTCCCCTCGAGATCACCCTCAAAGTCGCCCTCAAAGTCGCCCTCATAAACGTACTCGTCCTCGGAACTCTCTTCCTCGCGCAGCTTCTCCCATTTCTTGATATCCGCCGCACGGCTGATCTCAAGAGAACGCCGCTCGTCGGTCTCCTCCTCGGTCAGCTGCCTTGCCGAGAGCTTCTCGCGCTGGGGCTTCGGCTTCTTTTTGTTCCCGAAAGCCTTGGAGATATCCGCGTTCCTGCGCTTATCCGACTCTTCCTCGGTAAGCTGCCGCGCCGAGCGCCCCTTTTTTCTGTCTAAGGAATTTATGACCTGCGTCACCGAAAGGTCGGGCTTTTTCTTCTGTGAACCCGCAAGCGCGCGGTTTATAGCGTCGCCGTCAAGAATTTCGGTAACGCTCTCGGGCTTGTAGTCCGAGGTGACAATTTCGTCGTCATCGGTGCTTGCGGTGTCGTCGCCGTCCTGATAACGCTTTGTGTCGATCTCCTTGAGAATATCGTCTATACTGTATCTATCGTCGGACATTTTGATCTCTCCTTAAATTTCAAATACCTAAGCTCTGTCTTTCCCGCAGCCTACCCCTTAGCGCTACGCTGCCTTACGACCTCGTACATCAGTATCCCCGCTGATACCGAGGCGTTAAGGGAATTAATCCTCCCGCTCATCGGAAGCGAGAGCACCTCGTCGCAGTTTTCGCGGATCAGTCTCCCCAGCCCGAAGCCCTCCGAGCCGACCACGATAGCGACCGCCCCCGAAAGATCGGTTATGTCGTAGGGAACTCCGTCCGCCTCCATACCGTAAACCCAGACGCCGTGTTTTTTGAGTGTCTTGATGGTGTCCACCAGATTGGCAACCCTCGCGACCTTTATCCAAGCAGCCGCGCCCGCGCTGGTCTTGAACACCGTGGCATTCAGCGACGCAGAACGCCTCTTCGGGATTATAACGCCGTCCGCGCCCGCCGCTTCGGCAGTTCGGAGAATCGCTCCCAGGTTGTGCGGATCGGCGATCTCGTCGGCGATTATGATAAAAGGCGGCTTGCCCTTTTTTTCAGCCTCCGCGAGAATATCCGTAAGCTCGGCGTATTCGCACAAACAAAGCTCCGCGGCGACCCCGCCGTGCTTTGAATTTCCCGTCATAGCCGATAGCTTTTCCTCGCTCACGTCCTTGACGACAACGCCGCGCTTTTTTGCGGCAGCGACGATGTTACTTGGCGCCGCGCCCTTCAAAACAAAGACCGTGTCGATCTCGCGGTCGGAGTTCAGCGCCTCCAAAACGGCGTTTTTGCCGTAAATTATCTGTTGCTTTATATCCTTTTCCATAAATTCCCTTTGCAATTTTAGACATATTTATAATAATACATTATTCATTATACCATATATCAAAAAAATTTGCAACCACCAAAGCAAATTTTTGTGAAAATAATTGGGAATTACGTTGCAATTTTTAGAAAAATATGGTATAATATTTGTGTACATATTAGCCTGACAGCAATCAACGTACAAATTTGTTCTGCACAATATTGGGAAAACCCGCGGCGGCTCGCCGCTATGGTATAATAATGACATAATTATGAGAGGGATAGGAATTATGTTCAGTAAAGTAAACAGTATCGGCCTGTTCGGGCTGAACGCGTTTTCGGTAACGGTAGAAGCGAGCATATCCGCGGGGCAGCCGACGTTCGACGTGGTGGGATTGCCCGACGCGGCGGTTCAGGAGAGCAAAGCGAGGATCCGCGCGGTGCTGGGTCAGCTTCAGTTAAAGCTGCTGAACGGCAGGGTAACGGTAAACCTCGCGCCCGCAAGCGTTAGGAAGATAGGCTCGATGTTCGACCTGCCGATAATAGTAGCTCTTATGGAGTTAGGCGGAATAATCGGCGCAAAGCTGGATGACGCCGCGTTCATAGGCGAGCTTTCTCTGGATGGCAGGCTGGCTCCGATAAACGGCGCGCTGAGCATGACGATAACCGCCGCGAAAAGCGGAATAAAGCGTATATTCCTCCCCGCGGCAAACGCCCGCGAAGCCTCGGTGGTCGAGGGGATAGAGATCTACGGCGCCGAGCACATCACGCAGATAATCGAATTCCTCCAACACGGCACGGGGCTTTCTCCCGAGCCGCGCTACGAGCCGGAGATAAGTAAGAGCCGCCACTTCGAGGATTTCTCTGATATAATGGGACAGTTCGCGGCGAAAAAGGCGGTGGAGGTAGCCGCCGCAGGCTCGCACAATGTATTGATGCTCGGACCTCCCGGCTCGGGAAAATCCATGCTCGCCAAGCGCATCCCGTCGATAATGCCGAAGATAACGTTCGACGAGAGTATAGAGACCACGCAGATACATTCCGTCGCGGGAATGATCGACCCGCGCGAGCCGCTGGTGATCGAGCGCCCGTTCCGCTCGGTGAGCCACACCGCAAGCGCCGTCGGACTTATCGGCGGAGGCAGTATCCCGCGCCCGGGCGAGATCTCACTGGCGCATAACGGCGTGCTGTTTTTGGACGAGCTGCCCGAGTTTGACAGAAAGGTATTGGAAACGCTCCGCCAGCCGCTTGAGAACGGCGATATAACGATCTCCAGAGCCAGCGGCTCGGTGAATTACCCCTGCGAGGTAATGCTCGTAGCCGCGATGAATCCCTGCCCCTGCGGAAACTTCGGAAACCCGACGAAAAAGTGCACCTGTTCTCCCAACCAGGTAAGCGCGTATTTGCATAAAATATCCCGCCCCGTGCTGGACAGAATAGATATCCAGATAGAGGTAAAGCCCGTAAATTACGGCGATCTTACCAACCGCAAGCCGCAGGAAAGCTCCGCGGCGATAGCCGAGCGCGTACAGCGTGCGCGCGATATCCAGGCGAAACGTTTCAAGGGGACTCACATAAAATCCAACAGCCGCATAACCTCCGACATAATCGCCGAGGTCTGCAAAATGTCCCCCGAAGCGGAGGAGATGTTGGGACGCGCGTTCGAGTCGCTGGGACTTTCCGCACGCGCGTATGACAGGATACTTAAAGTAGCGCGCACCTGCGCCGACTTGGACGGAAGCGAGAGTTTGGAAAAGGCGCACATTTCCCAAGCGATCAGCTTCCGAAGTTTGGACAGAAAATACTGGGATAAATAGTTGTTTTTATTGAAAGAATTTAAAAAGATAGATTTGGAATTCGCCGGAAAACGATACCGGAAACGGAGGAGCATTTTATGAACAGAACTTGCGGAGTGCTTATGCACATAACCTCGCTGCCCTCGCCCTACGGCATAGGAACGCTGGGCAAGGAAGCGGAAAAATTCGCGGACTGGCTGGTAAGCGCGGGGCAGAGCTATTGGCAGGTATTGCCGATAGGACCCACCGGCTACGGCGACAGCCCCTACCAGCCGTTCTCGTCGTTTGCGGGGAACCACCTGCTCATCGACTTAGACGAGCTGTGCGAGCACGGACTTCTCGACAAGTCCGACTGTGAAAACGCCGATTACGGAGCCGATCCCGAGTATGTTGATTACGACAAGATCTCCAAAACACGAAACGAGCTGCTCAGAAAAGCGTTCGCGAAATTCGTCGACGACGTAGGCTACACCTCGTTTGTTTTGGAGGAATCCTCGTGGCTGGAGGATTACGCGCTGTTTATTGCCTTAAAGGGAAAATTCGGCGGCAAGCCGTGGACTCAGTGGGAGGAGGACATAAAGCTCCGCCGCCCCGCCGCGATTGAGAAATACAGCGAGGAGCTAAAGGACGAAATACGCTTCGTAAAGTGGTGCCAGTACATCTTTTTCAGACAGTGGAACCGCTTCCACGGAGTCTGCAAAGCCAAGGGAATACAGATCATCGGCGACATTCCGATCTACGTTTCTCCCGACTGCTCCGACGTTTGGGCGAACCCCGCGCTGTTCGAGCTGGACGAACGCCTGAATCCCAAACGCGTCGCGGGAGTTCCGCCCGATTATTTCTCAAAAACCGGACAGCTTTGGGGGAACCCTCTGTACAATTGGCAGGAGATGAAGAAGACCCGTTACGACTGGTGGATAAAGCGCGTGAAGAAATCCGCGCAGCTCTATGATATGTTGAGAATAGACCACTTTCGCGCGTTCGACACCTACTACGCCATTCCCTACGGCAACGAGACCGCCGAGCACGGAAATTGGGAGCAAGGTCCCGGAATGGATCTGTTCAACGAGATCAGAAAGCAGCTCGGCGACGTAAGCATAATCGCCGAAGACCTGGGCGACATTTTCGACAGCGTGAAAAAGCTGCTCGCAGAAAGCGGCTTCCCGGGAATGAGAGTTGTGCAGTTCGGCTTCAATCCCGAGAATTCCGACAACGACCACCTCCCGCACAACTACCCGAAAAACTCCGTCTGCTATACGGGAACTCACGACAACGCAACGATCATGCAGTGGTTCAAGGAAGCTGACGCCGCCTCCAAGAAAATGGCGAAGCGCTACCTGAATAAGGGAACGTTCGATAAATTCAACGTCTGCGCGATCCGCGCGGCATACGCATCGCCGTCGTTCCTGACGGTAATTCCCATTCAGGATATTCTGGGACTCGGCAAGCGCGGAAGAATGAACGTCCCGTCCACGCTCGGCGGAAACTGGGGCTGGCGAATGCAGACAAAGCAGCTAAAATCCAAGCACGCCGCGCTGCTTAAAGACCTCGCCGTAACCTACATGAGAGATAAAAAGCAATGAGCGAAAACGCGGTATTAAACAGCCTTCACACCGAGTTTGCGCGGACGATAACGCGAAATTTCTCCAAAGCGATCGAGGAATACAGCCTGCTCAAAAGCGGCGACAAGATATGCGTCTGCATTTCGGGCGGCAAGGATTCCATGCTTTTGGGGGAACTCTTCCGCGATCTCGAACAGCGCGCGGCATTCCCTGTTACAGTGAGATATTTAGTGATGGATCCCGGTTATTCCGAGGAACATTACGCGCTCATAAAAAGCAACGCAAAGCGCCTCGGACTGCCGATCGAGACGTTCCGAACCGAGATCTTCAAGCACACCGAAAACACCAAAAACAACCCCTGTTTTCTCTGCTCGAAAATGCGCCGCGGGCACCTGTACAGCAAGGCACGCGAGCTTGGCTGCAATAAGATCGCGCTCGGACACCACTTCGACGATGTGATAGAAAGCATTTTAATGGGAATGATCTACGGCGGTCAGACCCAGACCATGCTTCCGAAATTAAAGGCGCAGAATTACACGGGAATGGAGCTAATCCGCCCGCTGTACTTCGTGCGCGAGCGCGACATAATAGCGTGGAGAGATGTAAACGATCTGCGGTTTTTGCAGTGCGCGTGCAGGCTTACAAAGCAGCAGGACGGCTCCAAGCGGCAGCTCGTAAAGCGGCTGATAGCGCGGCTTTCCGAGGAAAACCCGCAGGTCGCGCAGAACATATTCCGCAGCGTCCACAACGTCCGCCTCGACCGCATAATTTCGTATAAGGACGCGCTCGGAGAGCATAGCTTTTTGGATGATTATGAAGAATAAAAATTACGATTTTACCACCGCGGATAAGTATTTTTTCAAGGGGAATCTAGGTGCTGTCTATTCTCCCAAGAGAACCATTTTCCGCGTCTGGCAGCCATTTGCCAAGAACATTGATCTGCGGCTTTATAATACGGAAAACACGCTTATCTTCACCGCGAAAATGAACAAAAAAAACGGCGTTTTCGAGTATATCAAAAGCGGCGATCTTGAGGGAATAAGGTACACCTTTTTCGTCACGCGAAACGGAAAAACGGTAGAGTCCGCTGACCCCTACGCGCGCGCCGTGACTCCCGACGGAGAACGCGGGATCGTCGTTGATATGCGGAAAAATGCCCCCGCAGATTGGGAAAACCAGCCGCAGATATCGGGAAAAGATCCGATAATTTACGAGCTATCGGTGCGCGATTTTTCGATGGACGAAAACGCGAACTTTAAAAACCGCGGAAAGTTCCTCGCATTTTGCGAAAAAAATGTGAAGAATTCCCACGGCGATCCGGCAGGCATGGAGTATATAAGATCGCTCGGCATAACGCACATTCAGCTTATGCCGGTTTTCGATTTTGACTTCGGCGGCTCGGAATATAACTGGGGCTACAACCCGCGCTTTTACAACGCGCCAAGCCCCTATTATTCGCAGAACAACGCGGTTTCCGAGCTTCGCGAGCTGATCGCCGCGGCACATAAAAACGGCATCGGAGTAGTCGCCGACGTGGTGTACAATCACACCTTTTCGGCGGACGACTGCGCGTTCGGAAGAATATTCCCGCGCTATTATTTTCGCGGCGAAAACGGGTATTCAAACGGTTCCGGCTGCGGAAACGAGTTTGCCAGCGAGCGAAAAATGGCGCAGAAATTCATCCTGGACAGCCTCGAATTCCTCGAGCGCGAGTACAAATTCGACGGCTTCCGCTTCGATCTGATGGGACTCCTCGACCTAGACACAATGAAAAAAATCACCCGAAGATTGCGGAAAATAAACCCCGAGATCCTGCTCTACGGAGAGGGCTGGACAGGCGGCATAAGCGCGCTCCCCGAGCAGGATCGCGCGGTTTTGAAGAACGCGAAAATGCTCCCGAAGATCGCGTTTTTCAACGACAGCTTCCGCGACGCGGTGAAAGGCTCGGTGTTCTCGTCGGAGGATCGCGGCTATGTAAACGGCGCCCCCGACGACTATCATCTGTCGCCGATTCGCCAATCGCTCACCGGAGAGTTTTTGCAGGATTTCTGGGCAAACAATTCAAATCAAACAGTAAATTATGTAGAATGTCACGATAATCTGACGTTATTTGATAAGCTGAGAATTTCGCTCAACCAAGCGGAAAACGAGCATATAACCGCGGCTGACAGAATGTCTGCGGCATTGCTTTTTTTAACGCGCGGGATCGTCTTTTTCCAGTCGGGACAGGAATTCCTGCGCACGAAAAACGGCGTCGAAAACAGCTACAATTCCCCCGACGAGATCAACAGTATAAAGTGGAACAGCACCGCCGAAAACCGCGAGACCGTCGAATATTATAAAGGTCTGATAGCGCTTCGCAAGCTGCTTTGCGCAGAACCCGACGCCCGCGAATTTGAACAGTTGGAAAGCGGATTTTTATTGAAGATCACAAATAAAAACGGCGAATTTTTCTTGATCGTAAATCCCGAAAATCAATTGTACACAATTGATCTGCAAGGAACCTTTGAAATTTACGCCGACAAAACCCGCGCATCCGCCACGCCGCTATACACCGAAAATCGGCTTCGTTGTGCGGAATATTCGATACTCTTTGCAAGGAGAATAAATTGAAATGAATAGAATATCTGCGTTACGCGAGCAAATGAATTCTCGCGGAATCTACGCATACATTGTCTGCACCGAGGACTTTCACGGCTCGGAATACGTCGGCGCGCACTTCCGCTTACGCGAGTATTTAAGCGGCTTCACAGGCTCCGCGGGAACGCTCGTGGTAACTCAAAACCAAGCCGCCCTGTGGACTGACGGCAGATATTTTCTCCAAGCCGAGCGAGAGCTTTCCGAAAGTGAGATCACGCTCATGAGATCGGGCGAGCCGAACACCCCCACGATCGAGCAATTTTTGCAGGATTCAATGCCCGAAAATTCATTTTTAGGCTTCGACGGAAGAACTGTTCCCGCCGAATTCGCCTGCCGCCTGCAAAGAAAATTGTCGAAAAAAAACATTGGGTTCAAGACCGACGAAGACCAGGGAAACGCAGTCTGGAACAACCGTCCCCCGCTTTCCCGACAGCCCGTGATCGCTTTCCCTGAGGAGCTTTGCGGACTTTCCCGCGCCGAAAAGCTCGGAGAAATACGCAAAAAAATGCGCGAAAAAAACGCGCATTGCTTAGCTCTTTCCGCATTGGACGAAATAGCGTGGACGCTTAATTTGCGCGGCGCCGACGTGGAATACAACCCCGTTTTTCTGGCTTTCATGCTGGTTTTTGAGGAACGCGCCCTGCTGTTTTCCGAGCGTTCCGTCTTCAGTGATGAGATTGCACGGGAGTTGAAAAAAGACGGCATCGAGATACTCCCATACGACAGCATTTACAGCGCTCTGGAGGAGCTCTCCTGCAACGTCTGGGCAGACCCGAAGGCGGTAAATTTCCGCTTCCTGAACTCTCTCGAAAACGCAAAAATAATTGAAAAACCAAGCCCCATAGCGCTCCTGAAATCGGTGAAAAACGCCGCCGAGATCGCCGCCGAAAAAACCGCGCATCTGAAGGACGGCATCGCGCTTACGAGGTTTATGAAGTGGCTGAAAACCGCGGTACAAAGCGAAAAAATCACCGAGCTTTCCGCCGCCGAAAAGCTGGAAGAATTCCGCGAGCTGGGTGTAAATTACCTCGGTCAGAGCTTCGCGCCGATCATGGCGTTCGGAGAACACGCCGCGATCGTTCATTACTCTGCAACCGAAGCCACCAACGCGTTCATAGAGCCGCACGGGCTGCTTCTCTGCGACACCGGCGGGCATTATCTCGAGGGCACGACCGATGTCACGCGAACGTTTGTTTTAGGGGAACTCACCGCCGACGAAAAACGCGCGTTCACGCTTGTTTTGGCGGGGCATCTCGAGCTTTTGCACGCGCAGTTTCCCGAGGGAGTCCGCGGTTCTACGCTGGATTACGCTGCGCGGGAACCGCTCTGGAAGCAATTTCTCGACTTCAACCACGGCACCGGGCACGGCGTCGGATTTCTCTTAAATGTCCACGAGGGACCGCAGCGAATAAGCTGGCGAGCCGTCGGCGACGCGCCGTTGAAAGCGGGAATGATAACCTCCGACGAGCCTGGTCTGTACGTCGAGGGCAAGTTCGGAATACGCCATGAGAGCCTGCTGTTATGCGAAAAAACCGAGCACGGTTTTTTGAAATTCTCACCGCTGACGCTCGTGCCGTTCGACAGCGCAGGCGTGGAAAAAAGCCTGCTCACGCCGCGCCAGATCGAGTATTTCAACGATTATCAGCGCATGGTTTTCGAGGAACTCTCCCCCCATTTATCCGAAGAAGAACGCGTATGGTTAAAGGAGATCACAAAACCGATATAAAAAAACCTCCCAAGGAATTTTCCGTGGGAGGTTCTTGTTTTTTGGGAATTATTCGGCGAGAAGATAATCTCCCGCCCAGCTGTGAATGGTTTTCGTGTCGGGGAAGTAGTGCACACCCTGTCCGCTGTAACCGATCTCGTTTTCCAGTATCCTGAACATTACGGCCAGCTCGTTTGTACTGCCGGGGAAATTCTTTACGGTGTAGTTATAACTGCTGTCGCCCCAGTCTTCCATAGTCACATCGACCTGACGCTCCAGCCAATCCTCGTCGCTTGCTTCCTCGTGAAGCTTGATAGAAAGAGCCTTAAACGCCTCGCGCAGACCTATGCTGCTTTCAAAGTGAATAGTTCCGCCGTCAACCACGAGATACAGCTCGTCGTTTGCGGGATTTCCGTCAATGTAGTAATTTCCGCTGGGAATTTCCTTAGGAGGCGCGGGCTTATCCGCAGACGCGCGGATAGAACTGAACACGATAATGCCGACCGCCGCGATCGCAGCCACCGCAGCAGCAACAATTGGGATAATAACTTTTTTCATAATATCAACCGCCTTTCTTAGAATTATAATGCTAAAAACTTGCCGATAATGTTCTTGTAATAATTATATAACATATAGAACAATTTGTCAACACAAAAGTTTAACTTTCTTATTGTTTATAGAATTTTGTAGAATTTTACCAAGCAATTATTATTATGATTGCACAAAAAACAACCCCCGCGGCAACTGCCGCGGGGGTCAACCTTCATTGTCAATTGTCAATTATCAATTGCAATCTGCCACATCATGCCTTCATTCTCTTCTTATAGTCCGCCTTGATATCCTCAAGAGCCTTAGCGTCCTCCTTGCGCTTAGCGCGAGCCTCGTCCTGAATAGCCTGAACCTCGTCGATACCGTTTACGATAGTCTGCCAGGTCTGCTGGAGGGTCTCAACCTTAATGGAAGAATTCGCCGACATACCCGCAACCATCTTAGACTGCTCTACGGTATTCTGTGCGTTCTTAATGAGCATTTCGTTGGTCTTCTCGTCGAGAGCCGCAAGCGATTCCGCCTGGATTCTCTGGCGCTTGAGCATGATAGCCTGCGCGAGGGACTGCTTGAATACAGGCATAGTGATGATGAACGCGGAGTTGATCTTGCGAACCAGATTGAGGTTGGAGTATTCCATAGTTTTCAGCATGGGAACCGTCTGAAGCGCAACGTTCTCCGCGATCTTAAGGTCCATAACGCGCTGATCGAGTATCTCGCGCATCTGCTGAAGATTGGACAGATCCATGCGGATAGTGCCGTTGTCAGGCTCGGCCTCAACCTTTTTCTTGTAATCCTCAATATAGGTATCAAGCTCCGCAACTGCCTGCTCGCCTGCCATGATATACTTGAGAAGCTGCTGATAATAGCCGATGTTAGCGTCGTACATATTGCCGAGCTTCTGGTTGGACTGCTCGATCTCAACCTCATACTTTTTCAGCTGAACGTAGATCTTGTCGATCTCCTTGCCCATAGTATCATACTTGCTGAGGATCTTCTCGATATTCTTCTTCATTTTAGCGAACAGCCCGGGCTTGTCCTCGAGTTCTTTAGCGTCGAACTGCTCCATGATAGCGGCGAGGTTTTTAAGCATAACGCCCGTATCGTTGATCTGCTGGATGCTCATAGAATTGAGGACCTGATCCGAAGCCTGGGAGATCTGATCGGCAGCCTCTGCGCCGAACTTAACGATAGTAGAGGAATCGTTTACGTTAATGGTAGAAACCAGCTGATCAATTTCCTTGCTGGTAGCGAGCTGCTGCTTGATCTCATCGGTCTTTACCATGATATTGAAGTTCTTAGCCTCTTCGAGCTTAGCCTCGAGAGCAGCGTCAGAACGCACAGCAGCGGTAGTCTCAACCTCCATATTAGCCTGCTGAGCCGCAGCGGCGCCGGGTGTGAATTGAAGTCCCATTTTGCATTTCCTTTCTGTTTCAAGGCAAAAGCCTTAGTGTTTTCCGAACAGCTTTCCGAAAAAACCGCTGTTCTTAGGTTCAGAGGGTATTTTGAATTTCGGAACCTCTGTGTTGTACAAAAATTGATCCATGATATGCTCCTCGAATGCGTCCGAAGATACGAACGTTTCGAGGTTTTTATAGCCCGTAGGCGTATAAACGAGAACGTCGAAGCCGATAAGGTTGCACAGAACTATCTGAATGCATTCTTCCAGTGAGAACGTATCCTCCACGGCGTCGATATATATGAGCTTCGGGATAGTGCGCGTAAAATCGAATCTCTGAATTATCTTGAGGAAATTCTTGTCGAGATTCATACCGAAGTGCAGCACGCTGCACATCAGGTTGTCGTCGGATAGCTTAATATACCCCGACGAGGCGGCCTCCTGGAGCTTATAGAACAGCATATCCTGGATCCTGTCGGGAAGATAGCTGTACTTGTTAAGGGTAGAAGCCTTGAGCTTCTCGGTGTCGATCTTTCCGTTTCGGTAGAATTGCCTGTATGCGGATAGATCGATGCCCGTCTGCCCGTCGCTTTTGGGATTGGGTTTTTTGACAACGAGAATAGTCTCGGGAGTGAGCTTCTGCCGAATATCCTCCCAGTAGTTGCCCAGATTTCCGTTTTCAACGCCGCTTATCTTAGCGAAGATATTCGGGATCGAAACCAGATTCCCCGCCGTAGTAAAACCCTGCCTGAAGCGCGCTTCCTGCTTCCAGAGAATAGCGATCTCCTCGAAGGTGGTTTTCAGCGTAAGCGATTGGCTGTTTGGGAACTGAAAGCTGCGGTAGATCCCCGTATCGCCGCCGTAGAGCATGGTGTCCAGATCCCGCTCCGCCGAGTAGGCGACGGTAGCCACCTTCATTTTAACGGCGCTCTTCGGGTATTCGCCGCTGTTTTTGCTTTGCGGAAGCTCAAATATCTGCATCCGTCCGCCGATATTTTTATCGACCACAAGATCGAAATTCGCTTTGTTCGGGGAAATATACACCACGTCAAACCCGCACCGCGACATGAAATTCAGAAAATACATCTCCGACTGCGAGATATCCCCGTAGTAAAGAATAACCGGGATATCCTCATATTTCACGGAATATTTGCGCGCTTGCGTGCAGCGGTAAAGCCAGGTGATCAGCTTGTTCGCGTAATTGAGAACCACCGTCTGATTTCCCGTATTCAGCTCCGAAAGGATCTCGCGCAGCGTCCGCTGAGCAAGCGCCGTGCGGGTCCTGTCGCCGCTTAAGTTTATCATCATAGCCAGCGCGTCGATCATTTCGGCAGTGCTCGTCCTCGGAGCGCTCCCCAGAGCCTTTACCTCGTCGGCATTTGGGTTTTCCATCGGCTTTTCGATGAATATCAGCTGCTTTTTAAGCCCCGCGAAGCTTTCCTTGAATTTCACGAGCATATTCGTATAAACGTCTTCCTCGTCATAGCCGATAAGCGCCGCGCAGTACACGGGTATCTCCCCGTCCTCTGTGAACACGCCGCCGCCACCGATAACACGCGACCGCCTGTCCTTAAGAATATCCTCGAACATACCCGCCGCCGTGGTGGAAAGCCGCTTTACAAGACCATCCACGCGCTCGCTTTCGGCGCGCATCTGCGAGAGCTTAGCCTCCCGCGAGAGATCGATCTTCCCGAAATCTATCTGTAACGGCGCGGAATTGCTCCCGTTTTTAACGGTGATAACATCCTTGCACGCGAGCTTAGAAAAATCCGCGTCCAGCCCGTAGCTCACCAGTGTGATCTTAACGCCCGCCGCGTTCATCATACAAAGAAAATACAGCTCGCGAAGCGTAGCCGCGCCGATGTACAAAACCGACCCCGGGCGCGTGCCGAGATATTTTATCAGCCAGCACAGCAGCACGAAATAGGTATTTTTCTTGTTAGCGCCGCAGTCCGCGACCGCCATAGCCATTATCTCGGCGATCTTTTCGCTGTCGCAGGGAACGTTCGCGGCGTGAAGCCAGCTGTCCAGACCTCTCTTGATGTCCTCGGCGTTTTCAAAGCTGGAAGCGGTGTAAGCCGAGGCAGCGGCAATCTCGTCGGTAGTCGCCATAGGCAGCCGTTCTTTGAAGAACAGTCCGTTTTTCTTAGCCGCGGTAAATTGTTCGATCAGCAAGCTTCTAAAATTGTCGGGGTTATCATACCCGACATATCTCAAAAACTCCTGCTGAGCCATTTTCTCAACTCCTCAAATTTATTGGCGGTGATCTTCGGCATTTTATTCCACTTCAATGCCGTAGCTCTCGCACAGCCTTGCCACGCCGCCGTTGTAGCCCGCGCCGACCGCGGAAATTTTCCATTCGCCTTTGTAAAGGTATATCTCCGCGGCAACGATCGCCGATTCCTCCGACAGCCCGTCCATTGCGAAAGAAATGCGTTCGCTGTCGGTGCGAATTGATATCTTGGGATTTTTCGCTATGGAAAAGTTGTTGAAAGCGTCCGCAGCATAGACCGCGTAAGCCAGCACGATTTTTTCCACCCGATAATCCACCGCCGCGAGATCTATGTCAATGTGACCGTCGTCGGGGAAGTAACGCACCTCGCCGTTTTCCGAACGTTCGTTCCCGAAGAATATAAGACTGTTGTCGCTAAGCGCCCTCCCGTCTCTGTCGAGCAGAAAAACGTAAGGATCTATGTCTGCGTTGCGCGACTTTTCACAGCTGAAATAAACCGAAAAGCTGCTGCCTATGTAAGGCGCAAGTGCAGTCCGCAAACCTCTCGTCATATCGATCCTCGCGGAGCCCTCCGCCTGCGGTGGCGAAAGGGAAATAACGTCCGTCTGCGGTGCAGTCGCCTTAGCCTTTTTCGCGGACTTTCTCACAGGAGCGGAATAAACTTGCCTGAAGCTCGCAGCCTCCGCGTCGGTTTTCGGCTTCCCCGTAAGGTACACCCGTCTTGTAAACGCGGATTTAAACATGATCTCCGCGTAAAGAAGCGTCTGCGCCGATATCCCCGAAACGGTAACGGTAATATCGTTCCTCCCCGCGCTTAAAACAGCAGGGGAGAACGCCACCTCGCGCATATTACAGAATATCTCTGTTTTCTCGGGAACGTTCACGCTCAAAATAAACGAATTCTCGTCCTCCGCGCGAAACTCTCCGAGTTCTATTGTTCTCGGAACGTCAAAGCAGCCGTCCTCCGAACCGAACCCGCTCACTCCGCCGAGGATCTCGACGTTCTTGACGGCAGCGAGAAAATTCGACGCCACCGCCGTATCCGAGACGTCCCCGTCGGTAAGCTCCACGCGAAGATTCTCGATAACGACGCCGTTGGAATTTATTTTGAGGACCGCGCCGTTCTTCGCCCAAAGCGTGGTGTTGTTTCCGATAAGGTGCAGCGGCTTGCTGATAACGAAGGGACCCTCAAATTCCCCCGAGGGCAGCCTCAGTGTCGAACCCGAGGAAGCCCCCTCAATGAGCTGATTCAAGTCCAAGCCGCGAACCCCCTTTAGTTGTTAGTTTTTAGTAGCTGGTAGCTAGTTAATTCTAGGTTAAAAGTTCCTTCGCAAACCTTGCGGAGCATTTGCTCCCTTACTAACCGGCAACCGGCAACTATTTGCTAATAATTTTTTACCGGCAATTTTTAGTTGTTAATTTTTAGTAGCAGGTAGCTAGTTAATTCTAGGTTAAAAGTTCCTTCGGTAATCTTACGGAGCGTTTACCACATTATAACTAGCAACCGGCAACTATTCTCTATCAAACTATACGTTAACCCCGTAAGAACGGCACAGCGCTTCCAGCCCGCCCTGATAGCCCGCCGCAACGGCGTTGAATTTCCAGTCGCCGTTATAGCGGTAGATCTCGCAGACAACCAGCGCCGTCTCGATGGAGAATTCCTCCACCAGATCGAAGCGGAGCGTTTCCTCGCCGACCTCATCGTCGGGATTGTCGATCTTTACAACGCGCACATAAGCGTTGGAGACCTGCCCGAAGTTCTGATTCTTGACCTGCGCGTCGAAGATCGTGACCGTCACCGCGATCTTCTCTATCTCCTGAGGAATTTTCGTGAAATCGATGATGATAGCCTCGTCGTCGCCCTCGCCCTCGCCGGTGCGGTTATCGCCCGTGTGAACGACCGCGCCGTCGCGTGCGGTAAGATTGTTGTAGAATACAAAGTCCTCGTCCTTCAGAACCTTGCCGTTCGAACCCAGCAGGAAAACGCAGGCGTCAAGGTCGAAGTCCTGTCCGCCGTCATAGCGGTTAACGTCCCATCCGAGACCGATTCTAGCCATAGTAACCGATTTGTCCAGGCTCACGCGCTGTCCTTTGGTAAGATTTACTGCCATAATTTTTTCCTCCTTATAAACGCTTGAAACTCAGTTCTTGGCAACGCCCTTCGCGATTGCCTTTCTGATAAGATCAACGGGAATGATCGAGATAGCCGGGATCAGCACCACCAGCCATTCAACGACGTTCAGCCCCCAGCCCGAGAGTATCCCGCGCCCGAGGTAGGTCATAAGCACCTGAACCACCGTAATGATGCCGAATACCGCAAGGAATCCCTTGTTCTTGCCGAGATTGTCGAAGAGATTAATGCGGTCGGTACGCGCGTTAAACGCGTTGAACACCGCGATAAAGATGAAGAACGCGAAGTATGCCGTGTGAAGAATAGCGTGCGGCTCATTCTCGATGTGAATATCCCGGAGGAATCCCCAGCTTTCGAGATAGCTTGTAGGATCGCCGCTTGGGAACGACCCGAGTATCAGCATACAAAGCGAGAGAATAAACGTCCAGCCCGCGCCCACAGCGATCTCCGAGAGCATATACTTGCTGATGATCGGCTCGGTGCGGCGCTTGGGCTTCTCACGCATGAATCTTCCGAGCGGAGGCTCTCCGCCGAATGCCAGAGCCGCCAGCGTGTCCATAACGAGGTTTACCCAGAGTATCTGGATAACCGAAAGCGGATTTTCGATGCCGATAAGCGGGCAGATAAACGAGATCAGAACCGCCGCGACGTTGATAGTCAGCTGGAATACGATAAACTTGCGTATCGAGTTGAAGATCGTGCGCCCGTAGAGAATAGCGCGGTCGATAGAGTTGAAGTTGTCGTCGAG
>JAFLUD010000001.1:64760-100405 GCA_022508965.1 Oscillospiraceae bacterium | reverse complement strand
ACGACCTGCGCATTACGAATGCGCTGCTCTACCGACTGAGCTACACCAGCATATTAAATTTTGAAATTGCAAGGCAATGCCACCGATGCTGCGTCGCTTTATTGACAGCACACGACCTGCGAATTACGGATGCGTTGCGAAGTTGCAGAGAAATAGCGGGGAAAAAGATGAAAATAAAAAACCACTTGCAAAAAGGCGGGAAATGTGTTATAATGGTAGATGGAATATAGCTTGGCGGGAAATCAACCCAAACAACTATTATATTATAAACCATTTTGAGTGATTTGTCAATAGCAAAAGGGGTGTTTTTTATAAATTTGAGGAAAAAAATTCTGCGGGTAGTAGGATATATATTTTGCGCATTATTGATCGTATTGTGTATTTTGCTGGTAATATCCGCGGCAGCGTTCGGTTCGAGGAACACGGTAAGCGTGTTCGGATATAACATTTACATGGTGCAGACCGACGGACTTGAGGGAGCGCCGAAGGGAAGCGCGGTGATTGTGGAGAAGACCACGGCGTTCGAGTTGTCGGAGGGAAAGCTGGTGCTTTATTCCAAGGACGACGACGGAAAGGACTGCGCTCTGGGATATGTAAGGAACATCTATGTTGTTGACGGAACCTATTACATGACGCTATCGGATAACACTTCTACGCTGGAAGTCCCTGAGACAAGGCTCGTGGGACTCGCGGATTACGCGAGCGTTCCGTTTGGGAAAACCGTTGATTTTATCAAAACACCGTTCGGAGTATTCTGCGTGGCTGTTTTGCCGTGTATAGCGCTGATTTTGTACGATATAATCCGCGCCGCTGCGAAGAGCCTCCCCGATCCCGAAGTAGAACCGCAGTTAAAGAATCGCCCCGATGAGGAACGCAAGTCCCCGGTTAATATAAGCGTGAAGAGCGACGGCAAGGCGGCGTATTCCCGCGCGGCAGCGGATAAATCCGCGTCTGAGGCAAACGGCGTGCTGTTCAGTTATTCGGGCAAGCAGCAGAAGAACGAGCGCCCGATAATTCCGCTTACCAATAGGAACTCCGAAGCCTCTAAGCCTGCCGAAACGCCTAAATCAAGACCTGTTACAATTGCACAAAAAGAACCCAAAACCCCCGAAACGGTCGGCATCGGAAGATACCTGCAGAACAGCGAGAACAGCGAATCCAAGAGCAAAACCGCCGAGCTGCCCGAGCTTTCCAAAAAGGATACAAGCGACGCGTTTTTCGCGCAGACAAGCTCCACCTCCGTGGGCGACGTTCTGAATTCCGAGAACCGCGTGAGAACAGGCGGACAGGCTCCTCAGATAGGCAGACAGATCCGCCGCGAAAGCGATGACGACGGAGTAAAAACTCTCTCGCGCCCCGCAAAGACAGCGGGCAAGCGCAGCTCGCAGATACTTGCGTCCAAGAGGGTAGAGGATCTTATTGACGACGACGAGGATATCCGCGACAAAAACCGCATAAGCGACAATGTCGTCGACGATATTCTTGCGGGACTTAAAAAGTAATTAAATACAAACACCGCTCAAAGACCGACGCGATTCTTTGCGCGGTGTTGTTTTGAGATTTTGGAGGAGAAAAAATGGACATAAACGCAGCGCTCGCTAAGGAATTCAAGCTGCAGCAGTGGCAGGTCGACAACACGGTTGCTCTCATCGACGACGATAAGACGATACCGTTTATAGCGCGTTACAGAAAGGAACAGACGGGGTCTCTTGACGACACCGTTCTGCGCGAGCTTTCCGAAAGATTGACTTATTTGAGGAACCTCGAAAAGCGTAAGCAGGAAATAATCTCGTCGATAACCGAACAGGAGAAAATGACCGACGAGCTGGCGTCAGCGATAGAGAACGCCGTAACGCTCGTAGAGGTCGAGGACATCTACCGCCCGTTCAAGCCCAAGCGCAAGACCCGCGGCTCGGTGGCGCGTGAAAAGGGACTCGAACCGCTTGCCGAAATTCTCATGGAGCAAAATCCCAAGACAGTTCCGGGTGAGGAAGCCGCGGCTTTCGTAAATGAGGAAAAGGGCGTAGCAACAGCAGACGACGCTCTCGCGGGAGCGATGGATATAATCGCCGAAAACCTATCAGACAGCGCCGAGCTTCGCAAAAAGCTCCGCGAGCTGGTTTTCCAGAAGGGAACTATCAGCTCCACAGCCGCCGCTGAGGATTCCAACGAGGTATACAAGAACTACTTTGAATATTCCGAGCCCGTGGGAAGGATCGCGGGTCACAGAGTATTGGCGCTCGACCGCGGCGAAAAGGAGAACTCGCTTAAAGTCGCGGTATCGCTTCCCGAGGGACTCGGCGAAAGCATGAGCGTGCGCGAGTACACCAAAAACGACAGCGAGTGCGGAAAGCTGGTTCGCGCCGCCTGCGAGGACGGCTACAAGCGTCTGATCTTCCCGTCGATAGAAAGGGAAGTGCGCTCGGAGCTTTCGGCGGTTGCCGCCGAGGGCGCGATAAAGGTGTTTGCATCCAACTTAAGACAGCTCATTATGGCACCTCCCGTTAAGAATACCGTAACTCTTGGGCTTGACCCTGGCTATGCTCACGGCTGTAAGTGCGCGGTGGTGGATCCCACGGGTAAGGTTCTTGACACCGCGATAATCTACATCACGCGTTCCAAAAACGAAGCAGAAACCGCTAAAAAAGTGATCGCCCGAATGATCGAAAAGCACCACGTTTCCACAATAGCCATCGGCAACGGAACCGCCTCCCGCGAGACGGAGCAGTTCACCGCCGAGCTTATCAAAACGATCCCCGAAAAGGTGTCGTATATGGTGGTATCCGAAGCGGGCGCGTCGGTGTATTCCGCGTCCAAATTGGCAGCCGAAGAGTTCCCCGATTACGACGTGTCGCTGCGTTCGGCGGTGTCGATAGCGCGCAGACTTCAAGACCCGCTCGCTGAGCTGGTAAAGATCGACCCTAAAGCGATAGGCGTGGGGCAGTATCAGCACGATATGCCGAAAGCCCGCATGGACGAGGCTTTGAAGGGAGTAGTCGAGGACTGCGTGAACTCCGTGGGAGTAGACCTCAACACCGCTTCCTATTCGCTGCTGTCGTATATTTCGGGAATCAATTCCGCCATAGCTAAAAACATCGTCGCTTACCGAGAGGAAAACGGCGAGTTCACCGACAGAAAGCAGCTGCTTAAGGTCAAGAAGCTGGGAGCCAAGGCGTACGAGCAGTGCGCGGGATTCTTACGGGTCCCCGGCGCCAAAAATCCGCTTGACAACACGGGAATACACCCCGAATCCTACGAAGCGGCAAAGGCGCTGCTCGACAGATGCGGCATAGCTCCTGAGGAACTCGGGACCGCCGAGATAATCCGCGAAAAGGTAAAGCAGGTGGGACTTAAGAAGATCGCCGAGGAAACCGGCGCGGGACTTCCCACGCTCAACGATATCGTAAAGGAGCTTGAAAAGCCGGGTCGCGATCCGCGTGACGAGCTGCCTCCGCCTCTTATGAGAAGCGGCGACGTCATGGAGATAAAGGACTTAAAGCCCGGCATGGAGCTTATGGGAACCGTCCGCAACGTAATAGACTTCGGCGCGTTTGTCGACATTGGAGTTCACGAGGACGGGCTGGTGCACATCTCCCAGATGAGCAACAAATTCATCAAACACCCGCTTGAGGTGGTTAAAGTCGGCGAAGTGGTAAAGGTCTGGGTGCTAGACGTTGACGTAAAACGGGGAAGAATCTCACTCACAATGAAAGCACCGAAATAAAGAAAGGCGCTGATTAATTTCAGCGCCTTAAACTTTATGAAGATTTGTAAAAAACGGGATTCCAAAGGGACTAGTCCCTTTGGCGCGGCTTTACAAAACAGCCTAGCTGTTTTGTAAAGCGCAATGGCGCTCGCACGCCGTTTCACGGCATATGAGCGCTCATTGCTAGCTACGGGACTTAGTCCCTTCGGGGGGTTGGGGGCGGCGCCCCCAACGGGGGTACGGGGGCAGAGCCCCCGTAACAATTTATCTAATGCCGTACTTTTCAATTACATAATCCATATCCTTATCGCCTCTGCCCGAAAGGTTAATGAGAATAGAGCCCTTGCCCATCTTCTGACCCAGCTTCATAGCGTAAGCAACCGCGTGGGAGCTTTCGATCGCGGGAATAATTCCCTCGAGCTTTGAGAGCGTGAAGAACGCGTCGATGGTTTCCTCATCGTTTACAACGTCGTACTTAACGCGCCCGCAGTCGCGCAGGAACGCGTGCTCCGGACCGCTCGACGGATAATCCAGTCCGCTCGCGACTGAGTATACGGGAGCGGGGTCGCCGTTCGCGTCTTTCAGCATAATGCTGTTAAAGCCGTGCATAACGCCCTCCGAGCCATAGGTTAGGGAAGCCGCGTGGTCGCCGAGCTTCTCGCCGCGTCCGAGCGGCTCTACACCGTAGATCTCAACAGGGTCGTTGAGAAATCCCGAGAACAGTCCCATAGCGTTGGAACCGCCGCCAACGCACGCAACCACAGCGTCGGGAAGCTCTCCCGTCATCTCGAGGAACTGCTCGCGCGCCTCGATACCGACAACGCTCTGAAAATCGCGAACCATCATCGGGAACGGATGCGGACCCACAACCGAGCCTATGCAGTAAATGGTGTTCTGATAGTCGTTGAGATACGCCGCAAACGCCGCGTCGACTGCTTCCTTAAGGGTTTGCAGTCCGTCGGTGACCTCCACAACGTTCGCGCCGAGTATCTTCATTCTCGCAACGTTCGGAGCCTGCTTCTTGATATCCACAGCTCCCATGTAGATGTCGCATTCCAGCCCGAAGTAAGCCGCGGCAGTCGCCAGAGCAACGCCGTGCTGACCCGCGCCCGTCTCTGCGATGATCTTTTTCTTGCCCATGTATTTCGCGAGAAGCGCCTCGCCCATGCAGTGGTTGAGCTTGTGCGCGCCGGTGTGGTTCAGATCCTCGCGCTTAACGTAAAGCTGAACGTTCCCGACCTTAGCGGAAAGCCTCTCGAGATAGGAAATCGGAGTAGGCCGCCCCTGGAATTCGCGGCGAATCCTGCGAAGCTCGCTTATAAACTTGCTGGATTTGCAAATAGTAAAGTAAGCCTCGGTGATCTCGTCCATAGCCTTTTTAAGGTTATCGGGAACATACGCTCCGCCGTACTTTCCGAAGTACCCGTTCTTGTCGGGGTAGTTTTTGAAGTAGGTGTCGAATTCGATCTCGTTGAATTTCATAATAACTCCTCCTAAAATTTGTCATATCCAGTATATCACAATTATTGGCATTTGTCAAGAAGCAGCCTTGACATTTACCCGAATATCCTATCCTTGACCGCGTCCACCGTGTCCGCCAAAGTGATCCCAAAAAACGCCTCCGCAATAACAGAAACGATAAATCCCACAGCCACGACAATTATCGCGAGCTTTGCCACGGTGAATTTTTTGGTCTGTTCTCCTGTAAATATTGCCGTGCCGGATTCGGCAAACCTGTTCAGGTGCTTTGCCACGAATCCGTTCCCCAAAACAATACATAATACCACAGCGCCTGCGACAGAAAGAATTACAACAACTCCCTGTCCCCGATCATTCAGCAGCTTGCTGAATACGATAGTAAAAGGGCGGTGAAGAAGGAATATCCAAAGAGAGTTGCGACCGAACATTGATAAAAGCGGTATTTTCTTATTTGGACAAATATTTACCAAAGCATAAACCGCAAGGCACGCGATGATTATAAGCGCAATTCTTCCCAACGCGTCAAAGTTGTTTTCGTATCCGTACATAAGAAGAATTCTGTCTGAGTAGTTGAAATACCCATACGAAAAGTACGCCAATACTCCCGCGCCTGCCAGAACGGCGGCGCCCCTTATCAGCCGTTTGCCGTATTTTGTTCCGATAATGCTGTCACCCTTTTTAAACGGCAGCTTATATCCAAGCATATAATACGGATAGAACGCGATGATCCTTGCCGCGGCGAGGGTGTTGTCTATGGTGCTGAAAAATCCCGCAAATACGGCTATGACGAAAAGAACAATGCTTATACCGCGGAATTTGGCAATATGACGCGCGCTGAGTCTCCACACAACAAGCGCCAAAAGATACCAGTAGGAATAAAGCGGTTCAAGCAGCGAGTCAAAACCCAGGATAAGACCGGTTGCGCTGTTAAAAATAAAGTAAAGGAAAATAAGCCTGATTATCGCGGGGGCGCCGGCAGAACGCTCGCTCTTTCCGAAATATCCCGATACAAAAACAAACGCCGGCATATGAAACATATATATGTAATCTACAATACGATTTGCCGCGGGATAGCTGTCCTGAAGCTGGTATAAAATATGTGCCAAAACCGTAAGCAGCATAAGAAGTCCTTTTATATTGTCCCAATAAGGGCTTCGTTGCTTTATCTGCTCCATAATTTTTTCCTCCGAAATAAAGTTCATTAACAGTATATCATAACATACATTTTTTGTCAACAGATTTTCTTTATGGGAATACAAAAACCGATCTTTTACAGCACTGCAAAAATTGTCGAAGATATGAATAATTTTCACCAAATAGCAGACAATACCTTCGGCAGCTTAATACTGCTGTTTAGGGAACCCCAAAAAAGAATTTATGAGGTTACCTTTATATTAAAGTTGGAGGAATTTATATATGAAGGCAACGGGAATTGTCCGTAGAATAGATGATCTGGGCAGAATAGTAATACCGAAGGAGATACGCCGCACCATGCGGATACGCGAGGGCGATCCGCTTGAAATTTACACAAGTCCCGACGGAGAGGTAATATTCAAGAAATACTCCCCCGTGGGTGAGATCAGCAACACCGCTTCTCAGTACGTTGACGTTTTGTCGAAGGTAGGCGGCTGTCCCGCGGTGATCTGCGACAGAGACCACGTTATCGCGGTCTCGGGAATGAGCAAGAAAGAGGTCATCGAGCGCAGAGTATCCGGCTCGCTTGAGGATCTTATCGAACAGCGCAAGTCGTATGTTCTCAAAAGCGGCGAGGAAAAGCGCCTCAATCCCATTGAAGGCGTAGACAGATACGCGATAGCCTGCTCGCCGATATTGGCGTCGGGCGACGTAAACGGCGCGGTAATAATGCTCAGCTCCGACAGCGGCAACGACACCGCCACCGCCGAACAGTCCGCGCTCGTACAGGCAGCGGCGCTGTATTTTGGCAAGCAGATGGAGGAATAAGATCAAAATGCGGATTATGTTTAATCCGCGTTTTGTTGTTTTTTTTGGAATTTTCTGTTTTTTTCGCCAAAACACTTGACAATTCTCAAAATCCGTGCTATAATTGTTATAACTATAAAAGTATACACAAACAGATAAAAAATTGGGGAACAAAAAATGAAAAAGAAAATTTTGGCAGCAATATCGCTCGCAGTGGCGATATGCGTGCTCGGAGGCTGTTCTCGGGGGGGAGAAAGCGGATCCGTAAACATCGTTGACGCGGGGAATGCTTCCCTGTCGGAAAGCACGACTTTTTCGGGGAATAATTCCTCAACAGGGAAAAATTCCGCGTCGGAAAGCTCGACCGATACCGACACGTCAACACCGCAAAGCACATCGGACGAATTTTCCGTCCCAAACAGTTCTCTCCCTTCATCACAGCAGACTACTCCGTTCTCAACAAGCGCTACCGGCTCATCATCAGCCGGCAGTTCTTCGAGCGCTTCAAGCAGTTCTACGGCAAGCTCCACAACTACCACAACAACTACAACAACAACCAGCTCGACCTCTTCGACGACCTCTTCAAGCAGCTCGTCGAGCAATCCCGTGGTAAACCCCGATCCGTCCGGCGGAAAAAACAGCTACAAGACCTTGAATTATTCCGAGGTCAGAGGCGTGTGGATATCCTATCTGGAATTGTCGTCGATGCCAAGCTCATCCGAGAGTGCGTTTCGAAACGCGATCGGCGCGGTATATGACAACTGCGTTTCTCTTGGAATAAACACCGTCTATGTACACGCGCGTTCCCACGGCGACGCATATTACAGCTCAAAGCTTTTCCCATACACAAAATACATCTCGGGAGGCTTCGACGCGTTGAAGATAATGGTCGAGGAAGCTCACAAGCGCAAGTTGTCGTTCCAGGCGTGGATAAATCCGCTCAGAGGGTGTTCAACGTCTGACGTTTCGCGGCAAAACGGCTACCAGATGGGAACATGGATCGGCGGCGGCACTCGCGCGGTCAATGTAAATGGATACTATTATTTGAATCCCGCGTATGACGAGGTGATAAAGCTCATCGCCGACGGCGCAGCGGAGATAGTAGCGAATTACGACGTAGACGGACTGCACATCGACGATTATTTCTACCCGACGACCGACGCTTCGTTTGACAAAACGGCGTTTCAGAACAGCTCATACAACACTATTTCGGAATTCCGCTTCGCCAATTGCGATAAGCTGGTAAGATCGCTTTACGGTGCGGTAAAATCCGCAAATCCGAGCGCAATCTTCGGAGTGAGCTGCCAGGGAAGCCTCACACAGAATTATAACAGTATGTACGCGGACGTAAAGAAATGGTGCGCAAACAGCGGCTACCTGGATTACATAATGCCGCAGATATATTACGGCTTCAACAACTCCACAGAGCCATTCGCGGAATGCGTCAAGACCTGGAACAACATCGCCGCCTCTGGAAAGATACCTCTTATAGTGGGACTTGCCGTGTACAAGGTCGGCACGGAGGATACCTGGGCAGGCGCGGGAAAACAAGAGTGGAAAACCGACAGCAATATCCTCAAAAGACAGTTCCTGGAATCCTACGAACAGCCCTGCTACGGCGGAGTTTGTTTGTACAGTTATAGAAGCATCTTCTCACCCGAAAGCTCCGTCAAGAGCAAGGTGGAAAGCGAGATATCCGCATTAAAATCGGCAATGAAAAACACATAAAAATATAAAAAACGGGGAATTGATATGAAAAAAATTTTTAGGGGAATTTTGGCAGCGGTATTGGCGTCGGCTCTGCTGGTCGGAAACGCGTTTTCCGAGCAGCCCGTCTCCGAAAATCGGGACGAGCCGTCGCAGTCGTCGTCCGACGCGTTCGAGCTTCCAAAGCCCGAAGAGTCCGAAAGTATGATCTACCTTCAGAACGGAATGAAGGCAGTGGTCGTCACGCCCGAAACCGATTTTTCGCTTGACGGCTCCGACCTCTCGGCGATGTTCGGGGAATTATCCGGCTATGGCATGAACGCCGTGATAATCAACTCCACCTCCGAGGACGGCGAGTATTACGATCTCGATCTGTCGACCCGCAACATATTGAATTCCGCTGTGGAAAACGCCCGCAGCGAGGGCTTTTACGCCTATGTAACGCTCGACGTGAATTCTCTGTTGAACGGCGTTATCGAGCAGGGCGGCGGACTTAAAGAGGGCTTCTCCGCGGCAGCGCATAAATTCGCGATGAAGTACGGCTGCGAGGGTATCCTGCTCACAAATTACTACACCACCGACACTCCCGAGATGTACGCTGAATACCTGCGCTCGGGTTCGGGTATAGGCTATGAGAATTGGCTCTACGAAACAAATCAATACATACTCCGCACGGTAAGCGAGGCTGTTCACAGAACCAGCAACACCACCGCTGTGGGTATATTGATCGAAGATATGTGGGCGAATTCCTCCGTAAACGAGGAAGGCTCCGAGACCTCCGACACCACACAGGCTCTGTACGACGGCTATTGCGACACCAAAAAGTACATCGAGTCTGGCTATGCGGATTTCATTCTGGTAAAGGCATACGGCGCCACCGAAAACACCGTGCTGAACTTCGGCAAGGTAGTCTCCTGGTGGTACGAGCTTGGAGAAAAGAACGACGTTATGACCTACGTCTGCCACCTCAATGAGAAGATCGGCGTTGCCGCGGGCTGGGCAGAGGATCAGCTTTTAAGACAGCTTGAGATAATGAAGAAAATGGACGGCATAGGCGGAAGCGCGTTCAATTCCTTCCAGTCGCTCAAAGCAAACCCCTTAAACAGCACCGAAACGCTGAAAAAATACTACAACGATCAGATCAATACCGCCACGCTCTTCGAGAATCTGACGATCATATCCCCCACCCAGACAAACTTCGTGACATATAACACCAACGTAAAGTTCGCGGGTACTTTTGACGAGAACTTCGACGTTTACTTCGACGGAAACAAGATAGCCCTTAACGAAGCGGGCAACTTCTATATCCAGAAGGATCTGAAAGTCGGACGCAACGTCTTTACTATCGAACACAAGGGCAAAAAGGTTACCTTCACCATCGACCGCAAGGTAGAGGTATTCAAATCCATTGAGAACACCGAGGATATCAAGGTAGAGGGCGGCACGAGGATAACCCTCGGAGCCGTAGCGTACACAGGATCCCGGGTTTCCGCGTCGATAAACGGACAGGTAATAAATCTTCAGGAGAAAGCCGCCTCCGATAAGCTGGACGCAAACGGCTCCTATTCCGAGTTTATCGGATATTACACCGTTCCAAACGGCGTTGTCGGCAGAGAACAAGCCCTCGGAAATATCAGCTACTACGGCGTATTTGAGGGCAACGAAAAGTATATGACGGGAGGCACAGTAACCGTCGAAGCAAAGCCCCTGCCGCCGCAGACGGACTTCAAATACGAGATAGTCGACCAGTCAAGCGCGGGTACGGGCGAAATCGTCGGCAGGATCGACCCGATCGTCACTGAGGACGAATATGTGACCTATATTAAGGTGCTTAACAATTACACGCACATTTACGATCCCAAGATGACAGGCGCTGTGCCGTCGCCCGATTTCTCCGAGCTTCCCGCGGGAACTCTCGATTACTTGAAGTCCAAGGTCGGTGATTATCTGGTATCTACTTCCGGCAAGCGTTACGACGTAAACGACGTTACGACATTTAAAGACACGGGTCTCGGCTATAACGATCTTTATGTTGAATCCGCCGGCAATTACAACGGCAAGAGCTTCATAAAGATGCATCTCGACTGGAAAACCAGCTTCAGAGTTACCACCGACGTGACCTATTCCGAGGGAACCTACGGCAATTACGCGGTGAAGAACTACGACGCGCGGTATGTATATATTACTTTTGATAATGTAACCTCCGTAACCAAGATGCCCAATATGGCGTCCTGCACGCTGTTCAGCGATGCCGAGTGGCGCGTAATCGAGGAAGACGGCATCCCCAAGTTCCAGTTGGTACTCACATTAAGACAAACGGGAGTATACAGCGGAATAGGCGCGTATTATGATTCGGACGGCGATCTGATGCTCACCTTCAATGTTCCCACACCGTCTCTTGTAGGAAAGGTAATAGTAATAGATCCCGGACACGGCATGAAGCCAAACGGCTCTATGGATCCCGGCGTTGTAGGCGAGGTAACCGAGCAGGTGATCGCACTTGCGGTATCCAAAAAGCTCGAGACGATCCTCTCCGATATGGGAGCGACCGTCTACCGCCTGGATACCGAAGCGAGATATCACGACACCCACAAGCGCCCCAACGAGGCGATAGCATACGACGCGGATATGTTCCTGTCGCTGCACTGCAACGGCGCGGAGAACACCGCCGCCCACGGAGTCGAGGTATACTACTTCACGCCGTTCTCACAGTCGCTTGCTTTGCCGATAAACGACAACCTCGCGGCATTCTGGAACAAAGCCTACGCCGACGGCTCCAGTGCGTCGCGCGGCGCGAAGTACAGCTACTATTGGGTAACGCTCGAGCAGAGCTTCCCGTCGGTACTGGTAGAGATGGGCTTCGCGTCAAACAGCAAGGAGTGCCTGATGATGGCAAACTCCGACAACCAGGAGAAGATGGCGGAAGCGATCGCCGACGGCGTTTACGAGTACTTCATGAGAAGCTCGCTGACCTATTAATCAAAAAGAAAGGGTGCGATCAAAAGTCGCACCCTTTATTGTAATATAATAAAACGTTATATGTACCGCTGTATCTCGGTCTCCATTCCGTCCTCTATATAAATTCTCGGGACCCTCGTTCCGATAGCGCAAAGCAGCTCGTAGTTTATCGTACCCACCTGCTCGGCGGCGCGGTCGATGGAGCACGTCTCATCGGGGTCGCCCGAGTAAATGGTAACAACGTCCCCGATCTTAACATCGGGAATATCCGTAACGTCGATAAGCGTCTGATCCATGCAGATACGTCCGCAGATAGGCGCGTGCTTTCCGTTCACGATAACGCTCCAGCTGCCCGAAAGACGCCTGTTAAAGCCGTCGGCATATCCGCAGGCAACCAGTGCCAGCCGCGTTTCTCGGGAAGCGGTAAAGGTCCTGCCGTAGCTTACCGTGTCGCCCTCGCCGATGGTTTTCAGTTGGCTGACGATCGTTTTCAGCTGGAATATCGGAGCGATCCCCTCAGGCAGCGGAAACCGCGCGTCGGGGCGCTGCCCGTACATCACGATGCCCGCGCGGACAAAATCCCCCTCAAAATCCCCGTGGTAGATGATGCCGCCGCTGTTTTGAGAATGTGTGGGAAGTCCGCGTTTTTTGCACATTTCCAAAAGCCGCCGCTGCTGTAAATCGGTGAAGCTGACGTCCTCGGAAAGCAGGCTGTCCGCAACCGCAAAGTGCGTATATCCCGCGCGGCAGTCCAACCCCCTAAGCCCGAGAATATAGTCAAGCTGCTGTTCGGTGTTTACTCCGACGCGGCTCATTCCCGTGTCGATCTTGATATGTACGGGAATTTTAACGTTTCTTTCCTCGGCAGCCTCCGACAGCTTCCCGGCGTATTCGGTATCGCCGACGGTGAAGATGTAGTTGCGGTCGAGATTCTCGAATATCAGCGAGATATCGCAGTAACCGAAAATAAGTATCTCGCCCTCGATATCACAGGAGGAGAGCCGCTGCGCCTCCCATAAATTGGAAACCGCAAACCTCTTTATCCCGCACTTGTTGAGTGCCCGGGCGCAGCCGACGTCCCCGTGACCGTAGGCGTTCGCCTTGACAACGGCGATGATCTCTTTACCCTGCGAAAGTTCTCTGATCTTCGCGATATTTCGCTTTAAAACGTCAAGATTTATCTCCGCCCAGGTTCTCCAATAAAAATTATTCATACCTTTACCTCAATATCTTGAAATTTCGGAATAAATGTGGTATACTAGTTATTAGTGATTAGCGATTAGTTGCTGGTTATTTGGATTAAAATCACTCTTCGGCAATTTTATTGAGCTTTTGATTTCTTGTAACTATCTGCTAACAACTATTCTCTATTAAACTATTATATTACTGTTTGGGGAAAAAATCAATAGTTTTATTGAATTTTCAGAAAAGAGGAAAATTATGGCAGTTCGCAGAAAAAGTAACTGGTATATTTATTTTATTTCGTTTGCAATAGCGTTGGTATTTGCGATAGTAGCGATATTCGCGTTCAGATGGTATCTTTTTCCTGAACAAAGCGATCCCGTGGGACTGGACAAGACAGGCGAGCTTGACGAAAATTTCCGTCCGACCTCCGAGCAGAACTTCAATATGCTTGCAATGCTCGCCGATAAAGAATCCGACAATCCCGAGCTTTTTATGCTGGTGGAATACAACGCCGTCGAAAACAGAGTGACGTTTGTGCCGCTGCCGAACGGAATAAGTATGCCGAGCGAGGACAGAACGCTGCCGAACGTCTACGCGGCGCAGGGCGGGGGAAAGGTCGTGGAAGCGGTCGAAAAAGCCGTCGGCGTGAACTGCGATTTCTACGCGAAGATGGACAGAACGGGCTTTATAAATCTGATAACTGTCTTCGGCAATGTAAACTTTGACATGATGGACACCGTGATAATAAACGACGGCTCCGACGTAGAAACGGTAAACGCGGGGACCCAGCGACTTACCGCCGAAACGCTGTTCCGACTGATGATGCTTGCCGATTACGGCGAGGGCGAGTCCTACCGCTTCAATTGCATAGGCTCGATGCTCAGCGAGCTTGTGAATCAGAATTTCCGCACGCTAAAGGACAGCTCGCTGCTTGACAACTATTTCAGAATGATCACCGATTATTCCGACACCAACCTCACCGAGCAGACGTTCAAATCGCATAAGGCGGCGCTGCTCAACACCGCGGAATACGGCGGCGTATCTCCCGCCGAGTATTATATTCCTTACGGAGAATACGGCGATGACGGCAGCTTTGTGATCTCCGAGAATTCGGTTACAACAATACAGCAAAAGGCGGGACTTATTTAAGAGGACTTACGAGGAGGACAGCATGGACGAGAGAATTCAAAAAACAATGGATAACCTGGCGAAGAACAAAATGAAGCCGTATTTTGTCGAGAACCGCGAGACGCTGTACGAGCTGATACGCGAGCTTGTGAAGAACGATAAGCTGATAACCTCCGGCGGCTCGATGACGCTTAAAGAAAGCGGCGTTATCGACCTGCTGATGAACGAGTTTAAGGAAACCTACCTCGACCGTTCCGCGGGAACCACTCCCGAAGAGCAGGGCGAGATAATGCGCAAGGCGTTCATATCCGATACGTTCCTGTCAAGCTCCAACGCGATAACCGAAAACGGCGAGCTGTACAACGTCGACGGCAACGGAAACCGCGTCTCTGCAATGATCTTCGGACCAAAGCAGGTAATTGTAGTCGCTGGAGTGAATAAGATCGTCAAGGATATCGGGGAAGCGAAGCTCCGCGTTGAGAAAACCGCCGCTCCGAAGAATACCGTGCGGCTTAATTGCGCGACCCCCTGCGCTAAGGTGGGAGAATGTCAGCACTGTCACAGCGACGCGAGAATATGCTGTTCGTATGTAACGCTCGCCCAACAGCGCCACCCCGACAGAATTAAGGTGATCTTAGTAAACGAGGAACTCGGATATTGATTGCAGTTGGAGGTGCGCAGTGGCATATTACATAGGAATAGACGTAGGCGGAACGAACATCGCCTGCGGAGTTGTAAACGAAGAATGTAAGATAATCGCGCGGTCTAAGGTAAAGACCCACCCGCGCGGCAAGGACGCGGGCTTTCCGAAGTATGAAGAGGTCGTGGGCGGAATGAAAACCGCGGTGCGGCTGGCGTGCGAGGAGGCGGGAATTTCCCCGTCGGACATAAGCTCCATAGGCATTGGCTGTCCGGGCATCTGCAACAGCGAAAGCGGCGTTGTGGAGTTCGCCAGCAATCTTGGTTTTGTGAATGTTCCGCTGCAAAAGGACATCGAGGACGAGTTCGGCGTCAAGGTGTATCTCGAAAACGACGCAAACGCGGCGGCATTCGGAGAATTCTGCGCAGGCGGAGCAAAGGGCAGTAAAAACGCGATCATAATAACGCTCGGCACGGGCGTCGGCGCGGGAATAATCATCGACGGCAAGATCTACCGCGGTTCCAACTTCGCGGGCGGCGAGATCGGTCATACCGTGATCGAGGTTGACGGCGCGCTCTGCTCCTGCGGACGGCGCGGCTGCTTCGAGGCGTATTCGTCGGCTACGGGACTTGTGAGAATGACGCGCGACGCCGCGGAAGTACACCCCGATTCCCTAATGTGGGAGGCTGTGAAATCGGAGGGCAGATTCAGCGGCAGAACAGCCTTTGTCGCGATGAAGCGCGGCGACGCGGTCGGAAAAGCAGTCACCGAGCGGTATATAAAATACTTAGCCTGCGGAATAGCGAACGTGATAAACACGTTCCAGCCGGATATTCTGTGTATCGGCGGCGGTGTCTGCAACGAGGGCGACGCGCTGCTGGTGCCGCTTCGCGAGAAAACAATGGAGCAGGTCTACTCCAAAAATTCCGCGAAAAACACCGAGATCGCCGTTTGCAGCCTAGGCAACGACGCGGGAATAATCGGAGCCGCAATGCTCCATAAAAGCTAAAGGTCAACTCTAAAAATAAATCAAAAGGAAGGTACTTAAGAAAATGAGATCGGATCTAATTAAAGAGGGCGTAGAAAAAACGCCTCACAGAGCGGTATTGAAGTCTTTGGGAGTAACGGACAGCGAAATGCACCGTCCGTTTATCGCGGTGGTATGCGCCGCGAGCGACTATGTCCCCGGACACCAGCACCTGCACGAGATTTCGCGCTACGTCAAGGACGGTATCAGAAACGCGGGCGGCGTGCCGTTCGAGTTCTTCACGATCGGCGTGTGCGACGGACTTGCGATGAATCACAAGGGCATGAGATATTCTCTCGCTTCCAGAGAACTCATCGCCGACAGCATCGAAGTAATGCTGACAGCCCACCCGCTCGACGGAGTGGTGTTCATTCCCAACTGCGACAAGATCGTTCCGGGAATGGTAATGGCAGCGGCGCGTATGAACCTCCCCGCTATCTTCGTAAGCGGCGGACCTATGAACCCCGGCTGCGTTCAGGGAAAGAGAGTAGGTTACTCGGAAATTTACGAGGCGATAGGGCAGTACACCAACGGCGAGATCGGCGACGACGTTATCAAGGATTATGAGAACAACGCGTGTCCTACCTGCGGCTCCTGCTCGGGAATGTACACCGCGAACTCCATGAACTGCCTTACCGAAGCGATAGGACTTGCGCTCCCGACCGCGGGAACCGAGCCTGCGGTAAATTCGGCGCGCCGCCGTCTTGCAAAGGAATCCGGCGAACGCGCGGTAGAGCTTGTAAAGCAGAACATCCGCCCGCTTGATATCCTCACAAAGAAGAATATGGAGAACGCCCTGGCGACCGATATGGCGATAGGCGCTTCCTCAAATACCGTTCTGCACCTGCTGGCGATAGCCCACGAGGCGGGAGTTGACATCAAGCTCTCGGACATCGACGCTATGAGCCGCAAAACTCCCCAGCTCGCAAAGCTCAACCCCGCGAGCAGCGTTTTCATTACCGACCTTAACGACGTCGGAGGGATCCAGACGGTGATAAAGGAACTCGCGAAGGGCGGTCATATCAACGAGGACGTTCTCACTGTAAGCGGAACTCAGAAGGAGCGCATCGCGGCAGCAAGAAACGCCGACGGAGTTGTCGTTCATACTGTTGAGGAACCCATCAGAAAAGACGGCGGGATCGCGATCCTCTCGGGAAATCTCGCCGAGAACGGCTCCGTTGTAAAGCAGGGCGCTGTAAAGCCCGAGATGATGGATTTCACGGGAACCGCGAGAGTATTCGACGGAGAACAGCTCGCGTGCGACGCAATCTTGGGCGGCGAGATCAAAGCGGGCGACGTTGTGGTGATCCGCTATGAGGGACCCAAAGGCGGACCGGGAATGCCCGAGATGCTGGCTCCCACGGCGGCAATAGTCGGCAAGGGCTTGGACGGCAGCGTTGCGCTGATAACCGACGGACGCTTCAGCGGCGCGTCCAGAGGCGCGGCAGTCGGACACGTTTCCCCCGAAGCTGCGGAGGGCGGACTTATTGCGTTTGTAGAGGACGGCGACAAGATCCACATCGACATTCCCAACAGAAGCATCACGCTGCTGGTTGACGACGCGGTAATAGCCGAGCGCAAGGCAAAGGGAACTCTCCCGCCCAAGCAGCTCGACGGCTACCTCAAGCGCTACGCGAAGCTGGTAACGTCATCTAATACGGGTGCTGTATTCGCTGATTAAATAAACCCAAGAGGCAGGGCAACCTGCCTCTTTCTTGCTTCTGAATATCTTGCTTCTAAATCGGACAACCGGTGCATACAATTCAGTATGATCGAATTAAGACTGAAACAAACGCAGGTGCGGTTGGATTTTTCCTTTTTCGCGGTAATAACGCTGTTCCTGCTGCTCGACAATTCGGGCTTCGGGATAGCCGCGCTTTGTGCCTGCGGACTGCACGAGCTGGCTCATCTGGCGCTGATGCTGATTTTCGGGATAACCGCGGACAAAATAACCTTTTACGGCGCGGGAATACGCATTTCCTCCGACAGTACCGACCGCGCGAAGCCGTTTGCAAAAGCGCTGATACTGTCAGCGGGGTGCGCGGCGAATTTCATAGCGGCGGCGGTTTTCCGTTTTCTGGGAAACGACGCGGCTGCCGCGATAAATCTGTTCACGGGAATTTTCAACCTTCTGCCTTTAGGGGAATTGGACGGCGCGTCGCTGCTGAAAATGCTGGCGATCCGCGTATGCCGCCCCGAAAACGTGGACAAGGTCACCAAAGCCGCGGGAATTATCTCGGCAGCGGCAGCCGCGGCAACAGCGATCTTTTTTGTAGGTGAATTCCCGTTCACCCTTATCACGACCGCGCTGTATATTTTTTTCATATCGACCTTATGAAATTGATAATCAATATCAAAAATAAAATAATTGTATTTACTTGACAATTTATAGAAAATGTTGTATAATAAAAACAGCGGCAATCTGCCGTGAAAAATAATAAACATTCAAGGAGATTTAGCTATGAGATATGAAATCAAAGGCGAACCGATGCCCGTCGTACTGGTATACCTTGACGCAAACGAGTCGGTAAACTGTCAGAAGGGTGCAATGTCGTGGATGACCCCCAACATGAAGATGTCCACCGGCACAGGCGGCTTCGGCAAGGCACTCGGCAAGATGTTCTCGGGAGAATCCATTTTCACGAATACATATTCGGCGGAGGGCGGTCCCGGAATGATCGCGTTCGCGTCCAGCGTTCCGGGTTCGATCATTCCCTTTGATATCAGTAAGGGCGACATGATCGTACAGAAGGGCGGCTATCTTGCTTCCGAACCGGGCGTAGAATTCTCCGTAGCATTCCAGAAAAAGATCGGCGCAGGCTTCTTCGGCGGCGAAGGCTTTATTATGCAGCGTCTGCACGGCACGGGCATGGCGTTCGTAGAGATCGACGGATACGTTGTTGAATACGAGCTTCAGCAGGGACAGCAGATGCTCATCGACACCGGCTACCTTGCCGCGATGACCGCGACCTGCACGATGGACATTCAGACCGTTAAGGGCGTAGGAAACGTTCTGTTCGGCGGTGAGGGACTGTTCAACACCGTAGTTACAGGTCCCGGCAAGATCTACCTGCAGACAATGCCTATCAACAACCTCGCGGGCGCGGTTGCGAGATTCATTCCCAGAAGCTGATAGCTGCAAACAATAGTAAGATCCCTTATCATCTAAATATAAACGGAGGTCAGAAATATGAGAATTTTGTATGCGGCAAGCGAGGCTCTGCCCTTTGCGGCGAGCGGCGGACTTGCGGACGTTGCGGGCTCATTGCCCAAGGCTCTTGTGCAGGCAGGACATGATGCGCGTGTAGTAATGCCGTATTATGTAAATACCATAAAGCCCGAGCACAAAGAGCAGATGCACTTTATCACCAACTTCACCGTACCCGTTGGCTGGAGAAGCCAGTATTGCGGCGTATTCTCGCAGGAGGTAGACGGGGTAACCTATTACTTCCTGGATAACGAGTACTATTTCAAGCGCGATCATGGACTCTACGGCTATTACGATGACGCGGAGAGATATGTGTTCTTCAGCCGCGCGGTGCTTGAGATGCTGCGTCATATTGACTTCCATCCGCAGATAATCAACTCCAACGACTGGCAGTGTGCGCTGATCCCGGTTTATCACCACCTGTTCTATAAGAACCAGTGGGGCTTCGGAGATATCAAGAACGTGTTCACCATTCACAATATCGGCTATCAGGGTCAGTACGGACTTGACATCGTAAAGGACATCGTGGGCATCCCCCCGCAGAATGTAAACATTCTCGAGTATGACCGCGACTTAAACTTCATGAAGGGCGCGATCGAGGTTGCCGACAAGGTAACCACCGTTTCTCCTACCTACGCGCAGGAGATCCTCGACCCGTGGTATTCTCACGGACTGGACAGAATTCTCCGCAACAAGCAGTATAAGACCTGCGGCTTCTTAAACGGAATAGACGTCGATCTGTACAATCCCGAGACCGACAACACCATTGCCGCGAAGTTCACCGCCAAGAACCACAAGGGCAAGGCAGCCTGCAAGGCGGCTGTTTTCGAGGAAATGGGAATGCCGCAGTACGACATTCCGATGATCGCGATGATCTCCCGATTCGCCGATCACAAGGGTTTCGACCTGGTAAAATATGTATTCGACGAAATAATCGCAACCGACGTTCAGATGGTGATCCTCGGCTCCGGCGAGCATATGTATGAAGACTTCTTCCAGGAAATGCACTGGCGTTATCCCGATAAGGTAGGCTTCTACCGCGGCTACAATCCTCAGCTTGCGAAGCGTCTGTACGCGGGCGCGGATATGTTCCTGATGCCGTCGAAGAGCGAGCCGTGCGGACTTGCTCAGATGATAGCGGCGAGATACGGCACAGTGCCGATCGTAAGAGCGACCGGCGGACTTAAGGACAGCATCATCGACGCGGGCGACAACGGCATAGGCTTCACGTTCCAGAGCTACAACGCTCACGATATGCTGGAGACTATCCGCCGCGCGAAGGGCTATTACGACAATAAATCCGAGTGGTCTAAGCTGATGACGCGCGCAATGAAGGCGGACTTCAGCTGGGCAGCGTCGGCGAAGCTGTACATCGGCTTGTACAAAGAGCTTTGCGGCGAATAACAGAATTTAGTGTTCCCTGTCATTTTGGCAGGGAACATTTTGTGGTTTTAATGAAGATTTTTTCAAAATCCCCTTGAAAAAAGTTTCCATTTATGGTATAATAAAAATGTGTGTATTAGCCTGACAGAAGTCAACGTACAAAACTGTTCCGCACAATATTGGGAAAACCCGCGCCGGTTCGGCGCTATAATAAATAAGATAGGGATAAATTGAAAGAAAGGATGTTTCTTATGGCAAAGATTGCCGTGCTGGGCTATGGTGTAGTAGGCTCGGGCACTGTCGAGGTATTTTATAAAAGCAAAGAAAACCTCGAAAAAAAGGCGGGCGAGCCGCTTGATATCAAGTACATTTTGGATGTGAGGGAATTCCCCGACAGTCCTTACGCGGATAAATTTGTAAAGGATTTTGACGTCATCTTAAACGATCCGGAGGTAAGCGTTGTCAGCGAGGTAATAGGCGGAATAGATCCGGCATACGGCTTCGTGAGATCTGCGCTTATGGCAGGCAAGAGCGTCGTAACATCCAACAAGGAGCTTGTAGCCGTAAAGGGCGCGGAGCTTCTCAAGATCGCTAAGGAAAAAAATGTAAACTTCTTCTTCGAAGCCAGCGTAGGCGGCGGAATTCCGATAATCAAGCCGATTCACGCCTGTCTTGAAGCAAACGAGATAGATGAGATCGCAGGTATCCTTAATGGAACGACGAACTTCATCTTAACAAAAATGATCCGCGACGGAATGGGCTTCGAGGAGGCGCTGAAAATAGCGCAGGAGCTGGGCTACGCCGAGCGCAATCCCGCGGCTGACGTTGAGGGAACCGACGCCTGCAGAAAGATATGTATTCTGGCGTCGCTGGCGTTCGGAAAGCACGTTTACCCCGAAAGCGTTCATACCGAGGGGATCACCAAGGTAACGCTTCAGGATGTTGAATATATCGACAGCTGCGACAGCAAAATAAAGCTGATAGGCTGCGCGCGCCGCGAGGACAGCGGAGAGATATCCATAGGCGTATTTCCCGCCGTTATCAGGAACGAAAGCCAACTTGCCGGAGTAAACGACGTGTTCAACGCGATATTGGTTCGCGGCGATGCGACAGGCGACGTGGTGTTCTACGGAAAAGGCGCGGGAAAGCTCCCGACGGCAAGCGCGGTGGTATCCGACATAGTATCCGCCGTAAAGCATTCCGACACCAGCCGTTCGCTCACCTGGAGCGATTCCGAGCAGAGCTTTATCCGCCCGTTCGAGAAATTCACCTGCGCGCATTACATCAGACTTTCCTCCGATAACATAAAGGCTGCGGAATCAGAAGTAGCCGCGCTGTTCGGTGAGGTCGAGTATCTGTCGTCTAAAAACCGTCCCGAAAACGAGCTTGCATTCATCACAAAAGTAATACCCGAAAACGACGCGCAAAACGCTTGCGAAAAGCTGTCGCAAAGCGCAAAGATCATGGGCAGATTACGCGTTTTGGATTATTGAGAATAATTGAAAATAAAGCGGGGGTGCAGCGATGAGTGAGTTACAAGTCCCGAAGTATAAGAGAGTACTGCTGAAGCTCTCCGGAGAAGCGCTGGCGGGGGAAAAGGAGACTGGTCTTGATTTCCCGACAGTCGAGAATATCTGTAAAAGCATTAAGAAAACCGCCGATGCGGGAGCCGAGATAGGAATAGTAGTCGGCGGAGGAAACTTCTGGCGCGGACGCTCCTCACAAGGCTCCGACCGGGCGCGTGCCGACCATATCGGAATGCTCGCGACGACGATGAACGCGCTTGCGGTAGCCGACGTTCTGGAGAATATGGGCTGCACAGTCCGCGTTCAGACCGCGATAACCATGCAGCAGGTAGCCGAGCCGTTCATATTGGGAAAGGCATTGCGGCACCTTGAAAAAGGCAGGATAGTAATATTCGGCTGCGGCACGGGAAATCCGTTCTTCTCTACGGACAGCGCCGCCAGTCTGAGAGCCGCCGAGCTAAAAGCGGATATCATTCTCAAAGCGACAATGGTGGACGGAATTTACGATAAAGACCCCAAAAAATTCCCCGACGCGGTAAAGTACGACGTGATAACCCATCACGACATACTCGTAAAGCGCCTCCAGGTAATGGACAGCGCCGCCGCCGCTATCTGCACCGAAAACAACATTCCGATAATCGTGTTCAACCTCGATAACCCGGATAACATTTACGACGCAGTAATGGGTAAAAGCGTGGGAACGCTTGTTACCAAGCATAAATAAGTCTTTGTTTGGAGGAAATTATGAAAGAAGTAATCGACAACACCAAGGAAAGAATGAACAAGTGCATCACAGCGCTTGAAAACGAGCTGGGAACCATCCGCGCGGGCAGAGCCAACCCCACCGTTCTCGACAGGATCACGGTGGATTATTACGGTGCGCCCACGCCGATAAACCAGATGGCGTCCATATCGGTAGCCGAGGCGAGGATCCTCGTTGTATCGCCGTACGACGCGTCGCAGCTCAAGGCGATAGAAAAAGCTATCCAGGCGTCCGATCTGGGTATCAATCCCGCAAACGACGGCAGAGTTTTGAGAATAGCGTTCCCGCAGCTCACCGAGGACCGCAGAAAAGAGCTTTGCAAGCAGGTAAGCAAGATCTGCGAGGACAGCAAGGTAGCCGTGAGAAACGTCCGCCGCGACGGAATGGACAAGATCAAGGCGCTTAAAAAAGCAAACGAGATCACCGAGGACGACGTTAAGGAAGCCGAGAAGAATATTCAGAAGCTCACCGATAAGTTCATCGAGGACATCGACAAGATCGGCGAGGATAAGAATAAGGAAATAATGGCAATTTGATGGAGAATATAAACGTTCCGCAGCACATCGGCTTTATTATGGACGGAAACGGGCGTTGGGCGAAAAAGCGCGCAATGCCGCGGAACTTCGGGCATAGCCGTGGCGCTGAGGTGTTTAAAAAAACGATAAACTGGTGCAGGGAACTCGGCGTAAAATGCGCGACGTTCTACGCGTTTTCCACCGAAAACTGGAAGCGCCCCGACGATGAGATAAAGGGCATCATGAAGCTCCTGCGGCAGTATATCAAGGACATCCGCGAGTTCTCCGACGAGGATATCCGCATAATAATTCTCGGCGATATATCGGCGTTTGACGAGGATATCCGTGCAGAGCTTCTCGACATTACAGACACCTCGAAGGATAACACCGGTTTTATTGTGGGAATCGCGTTGAATTACGGCGGCAGGGCGGAGCTTGCGCTTGCCGCGAAGAAAATATCCGAACGGTGCGTTTTAGGGGAGCTGTCTCCCGATAACATAACCGAACAGCTTGTCGAGAGCTGCCTTTACACAAGCGAAATGCCGCCGCTGGATCTGGTGATCCGCCCGAGCGGCGAGCAAAGACTGTCGAATTTTCTGATCTGGCAGGCGGCGTATGCCGAGTTCGTTTTTATGGACGTGCTGTGGCCGGATTTTACAAAAAAAGACCTCGAAAACGCGATAGAAGAATACGCGGGACGAAACCGCCGGTTCGGCGGAGTATAGAGGTAACGGGGGGCGTGCTGCAACGCTATGATAAAAAGAATTGTAACAGCGTTTATAGGAATAGCCGCAGGAATAGCGGTGCTTATAGTTGACAACAAAATTCTTTACACGGCGGTGCTTACGCTGTTCGGAACGATCGGCGTATGGGAGATGATACGCGCTGTCAAGTGCGACAAGCACAAAGCGCTTTGCTGGTTTTGCGTAGCGTTTTCCGCGACAGTGCCGACGCTGCTTAATCTCTCGTCGGAATTCAGATTCAAGCGCGACATAATCATATTCGCGTATCTGGTGTTCGTAATAATCCTGCTGCTGATATTGCTCTTCAATCACAAGACTATAAGGCTTGAGAACGTCGCGATGTGCGGAGCTGCCGCGCTGGTTATCCCCGCGTCGCTAAGCTGCATTATATATGTAAGATACCTGCCGTGGTATGCCGAGGGAGGATTTTTGCCCGGAGTATTTATGATAGTGTATCTGCTGTTCTGCGCTTGGTTTGGCGATTCGGGAGCCTACTTTGTGGGGACCTTCATGGGCAAGCACAAGCTCTGTCCCGAGATCAGTCCCAAAAAGACGGTAGAAGGCCTGATCGGCGGTATCATAACAGTGGGAATAGTGGTAGCGATCCAGTGCCTGGTATATAATCTGCTGCTTCCCAGTGAGATGAAGATGAGCTATTTAGTGCTTATTCCCGTGGGAATGTTAGCCTCTGTAGCAGGCGTACTCGGGGATCTTACGGCGTCCGTGATCAAGCGACAGTACGACGTTAAAGATTTCGGGAACCTCATGCCGGGACACGGCGGCGTACTCGACAGGTTTGACAGCGTACTGTTTGTATCGCCGTTCATGTTCGTGGTATTCAGCTTTATCTCCCCGATAATGCAATAAAAGAAAAATCCCCATTCACCTGCATGAATGGGTGATTTTGTTAATATTAGAGGAATTTGGGTACACTATGAGTGAGATCGTATTGCTTGGCTCCACAGGCTCGATAGGCACGCAGACATTAGACGTCTGCCGCGCGCATAATATAAGGGTAAGGGCTTTGTCCGCGAACAGCAGCGCCGAGCTGCTGGAACGCCAGGCGCGCGAGTTTTCGCCCGAGTATGCCGCGATAGCCGACGAGCGTTATTACGGGGAACTAAAGACCCGCCTTGCCGACACCGACATCAAAGTCCTTTCGGGAGTCGAGGGGATATGCGAATTAGCCGCGCTGCCTTGCGACAGAGTGGTAAATTCCGTTGTGGGAATAGCCGGGCTGCTGCCGACGCTTTCCGCGATAGAGGCGGGGAACAGCGTCGCTCTTGCGAATAAAGAGACGTTGGTAGCGGGCGGCAGACTGGTAACCGAAGCCGCAAAAAAGCGCGGCGTGAAAATATTCCCCATCGACAGCGAACATTCCGCGATATTCCAGTGCTTAATGGGAGCGGGCGAAAACAAGCCATCCAAGATAATCCTGACAGCCTCCGGCGGACCGTTCTTCGGTAAGACCCGCGCGGAGCTTCAGAACGTCACCAAAGAGCAGGCTCTCCGCCACCCCAATTGGAGCATGGGCGCCAAGATCACCGTAGACAGCGCAACGCTGATGAATAAAGGCCTAGAGCTTATCGAAGCGGTGTGGCTGTTCGGAGTATCGCCCGAGCAGGTGGAGATCGTAGTCCAGCGCCAGAGCATAATCCATTCCGCGGTGGAATTCGAGGACGGCGCGATAATAGCCCAGCTCGGAAGCGCGGATATGCGGCTGCCCATTCAGCTTGCGCTGACTTATCCCGAACGGCTTCCGTGCCCCGCGAAAAAGCTCTCGCTGTTTGACGTCGGCGAGCTTACCTTCGCCCGCGCCGATGAGGAAACGTTCACCTGCCTGTACGCCGCGAAAACCGCGATCAAAAAAGGCGGAAACGCCCCCTGCATAGTAAATTGCGCCAACGAAGCGGCGGTGGAGCTTTTCTTAAAGGACAAAATACGCTTTCTCGATATCGGAGAAGCGGTGAACGAAGCGCTCTCGGCGGTGGAGTTCAAGGAAGCTCCCACGCTCGATGAGATACTCGAAACCAAAACCGCGGCAGAAAATTATGTGTTGACAAAGTTCGGATAATGGAGGAAATATGTCAATAGTTATAGCGATCATCGTATTCTGCGTAATAATATTGCTGCACGAATTCGGACACTTTATCGCGGCAAAGGCGTGCGGTATATATGTCAAAGAATTCGCCCTCGGAATGGGTCCCGTGATACTCCGCAAAAAAGGCAAGGAGACCGAATACGTTATCCGTGCGCTCCCCATAGGCGGATCCTGCTCGTTTGAGGGAGAAAACGGCGGCTACGATGAAGACGACGATCCCACCGTCACCCTGCCTTATTCGCGCGATGAAGAAGAACGCAATCCCCGCGCGTTCAATGCAAAGCCCGTCTGGCAGAGAATGATAGTAATTCTCGCAGGACCGCTGATGAACCTGATCTTAGGATATATCGTCGTGGTAATTTCGCTTATAACCTCGCCCGCGATGGCGTCAACGACGATAGCCGAGTTCAAGGAACAGAGCGTTTCGGGCGCTTATCTTATGGAGAACGACGAGATATTAAGCGTAGACGGCTTGCCGGTGTTCTCGGTGTCGGACGTTTCTTACAAGCTCCAGAGCAGCGACCGCAAAAACGCCGACGGAAACCTGGTCTTTGACTTCACAGTCAGAAGAAACGGCGAAAAGATAACCGTAAAAGACGTGGAGTTTATGACGATGGAACGCGAGGACGGCTCCACCGGCGTGTATTTTGATTTTTACGTTTACCGTTTGGAGAAGAACTTCAAGAACGTCGTGATCGAAGGCTTCCGCGAAAGCTGCTCCACGGCGCGCCTGATAATAATGACCCTCATAGATATGCTGCGCGGAAAATACGGGCTGAACGACCTTTCGGGGCCCATCGGCGTAGGCACCGTGATCACCGAAGCGGTGAAGAAGTACACCTTCGCTGACGTCATGAGCATAGTCTCGCTTATCACGATCAATCTGGGAGTATTCAACCTGCTTCCGATCCCCGCGCTCGACGGCGCGCGCTTCATCTTTTTGGTGGTGGAACTCATCCGCCGCAAGCCCGCAAAGCCCGAGGTCGAGGGCATGGTGCATTTTGTGGGATTCGCGATGCTGATGCTGTTAATGGTGGTAGTAACGTTCAATGACATAATAAAGCTGGCAACCGGAGGATTCAAGTGAACACAGCCAAGAAAAAAGTAAAAGTAGGCGATCTCGAATTAGGAGACGGGAAGATATATATTCAGTCGATGCTGAATATCCCCGCCGATAATATTGAAGCGTCGGCAGAGCAGGCGAAGGCTCTCGAAAAAGCAGGCTGCGAGATAATCCGCGCGGCAGTTCCCAAAATCGAGAACGTCCCGCTTATCACAGCGCTGAAAAACGCGGTAAGCGTTCCCATAGTCGCCGACATTCACTTTGATTATAAGATAGCGCTCGCGTGCGTGGAGGCAGGCGTAGACAAGATCCGCATAAATCCCGGCAATATCGGCGGCGCGGAAAAGGTACGCGCAGTCGCCGACGCGTGCAAAAGCCGAAATGTTCCGATAAGAATAGGCGTGAATTCCGGCTCGCTCGAAAAGGAAATGCTGAAAAAATACGGCGCGCCTACTCCCGAAGCATTGACCGAAAGCGCGCTAAATCACGTCAGGCTGCTCAACGACTGCGATTTCGACGATATCGTAATCAGCATAAAATCCTCCGACGTAAGGCTGATGATAGCCGCGTACAGATTGCTCTCAAAGCAGACAAATTACCCGCTCCACCTGGGCGTTACCGAAGCAGGAACCGAGCACATGGGAATACTAAAATCCGCGGTGGGAATAGGCTCTCTGCTGTGCGATGGAATAGGCGATACCATCCGCGTTTCGCTGACCGCCGATCCCGTAAAAGAGGTCAGCGCCGCAAGGGATATATTGAAAGCCTGCGGAATGGGCGGCGGAGTAGAGATAGTATCCTGCCCGACCTGCGGAAGAACCAAGATCGACCTTATCAAGCTCGCGAATCGGGTCGAGGAAATGCTAAAAGATGAGCAAAAGCCGCTGAAGGTAGCCGTAATGGGATGCGCGGTAAACGGCCCCGGCGAAGCCCGCGAAGCCGATATCGGAATAGCGGGCGGCGACGGCGAGGGACTAATCTTCAAAAAAGGTGAGATACTCCGAAAGGTCCCCGAAAATATGATTTTAGAAGAGCTTAAAAAGGAAATCGAAAACTTTTAGGGAAGGAATATAAAAATGCAGGTAAAACTAAGTGAGCTGTTGGAGGGAATAGATCTCCCGCAGAATATCGCCGACGGCAGGGTTCAGAAGATGGTGCGCGTTCAGTCGAAGAACACGCTGAACATAAGCCTGGAGCTTGACGAGCTTGTACCCATGTCCGAGCTTCTTTCGGCGGGTGATATGATAACCGCGCAGCTTGACAGCACTGAGGTAACGCTCTACCCGAAATACCACATCAGCCTGTTTACAAGCGAGTATATTTATGAAATAATCGAGCTTATCAAGCGCAAGAACGTCTCTGTAAACGGCTATTTCGACGGTGCCGAGATCGCGGGCGACGACAATACCTTCGAGATAACTCTGAAATCCGGAGGCAGGCAGATTCTTTCCGGACTCGAGATGGACAAGAAGATCGCCGCGTTCGTGCAGGGATTTTTTGATAAGAATATCACGGTAATCCTCTCGTCCGAGAACGAGATGAACGTAGAAGAATACATAAAGCAAGAGCAAAGCGCGCCGATAGAAACGGTCTCCATAACCGAGGAAGCGCCGAAGCCCGCGGGAAAATTCGCGGGAAACGGCGGTGCAGGGCGCCGCGGCGGAAAAGCGCAGTTTTTGTCGGAACCCGAGAATATCACCCTCGCGTTCGAGAACCCGAACTTCGGCAGCAGCGCAAAGCTGTTGTACGGGAAGGATAAGTTTGAAGCCCCCGCGCCGATGTCCGAGCCGTTCGGCGACCAGGATGAGGCGACCGTATGGGGAAAGGTGTTCAAGACCGACGAGCGCATCTCCCGCGACGGAAAAACGCTGATCTTCACCGCGTATTTTTCGGACAGAACTTCCTCGCAGATAATAAAGATCATCACCCCCGCGGAGAATACAGATGCCGTAAAGGCGAATATTTCCGTAGGGAAAACCATTGTCGTCGCCGGAAAATTCGAGTACGACAGCTTCGCCAAGGAGCTGAATATCAGACCGAGTTCCATTGCTTCGGTCGAGGAACATCCCCGCCTTGACAACGCCGAGCAAAAGCGCGTGGAGCTTCACATGCACACCAATATGTCCGACATGGACGCGATAACACCCGCCGCCGAGCTGATAAAGCAGGCGCACGCCTGGGGACACAAGGCTGTCGCTATAACCGACCACGGCAACGTCCAGGCATACCCCGAGGCGATGAACACTATTGAAAAGATCCGCAAAAACGGCGGCGAGATGAAGATGATCTACGGCGTCGAGGCGTATTTCGTAAACGACAGCGGCTCGCTTATCTCCGGCTGCAGCGATTATCCCGTAGACGATGAGATCATAGTTTTCGATCTGGAAACCACCGGGCTGTCTCCCACAGGCGACAGGATAACCGAGATAGGCGCGGTAAAGCTCAAAAACCGCGAGATCGTCGAAGAATTCCAGACCTTCGTAAACCCCGAGCGCCCCATATCCGAGGAGATCACAAATATCACGGGAATCACCGACGATATGGTAGCCGACGCCCCACTCGAAAAGGAAGCTGTAGAGAAGTTTATAGAATTCGCGGGAAAAGGCGTGCTTGTCGCCCATAACGCGAATTTCGACACCTCGTTTATCCGAGCGGTCTGCGAACGCCGAGGAATAGAATACAAATTCAGCTTTGTCGATACGGTTGTGCTGTGTAAAGCCGCGCTCCCGCACCTCAAGCACCACAAGCTCGACGACGTAGCCCGCGAGTATAAGCTCGGCGACTTCAACCACCACCGCGCGATAGATGACGCGAAAATGCTGACGGCGATATTCTTAAAGCTGTTGGGCAACGCATCGAAGCTCGGCAAGCTCGAAAAGCTCGGCGACCTAAACGGTCTGCTCGGCGACGTGGACGTAAAGAAGCTCCCGTCTTATCACATGATAATTCTGGTGCAGAACAAAACGGGGCTTAAAAATCTCTACAAGCTAATCTCGCTCTCCAACCTCGAGTATTTCTACAAGAAACCGCGCATACCGCTTTCCGAACTCGAAAAATACCGCGAGGGATTGATAATCGGCTCGGCTTGCGAGGCGGGCGAGCTTTTCCGCGCGATTTTGGGGAACCGCGCCCCCGAGGAGATTGAGCAGATCGCCGAAAAATACGATTATTTTGAGATACAGCCGATAGCGAACAACGGTTTTTTGGTACGCGAGGGACGCGTCCCCGACGACGAGGGACTGCGTATGCTCAATAAGAAAATAGTCGAGCTTGCGGACAAGCTCGGCAAAAAGTGCGTAGCCACCTGCGACGTTCATTTCAAGGATTCCGAGGACGGCATCTTCCGAAAGATTTTGCAGGCAGGGCAGGGCTATAAAGACGCCGACAATCAGGCGCCGCTTTATTTAAGAACGACAGAAGAAATGCTCGCGGAATTTGAGTATCTGGGGAAAGAAAAAGCCTTCGAGGTGGTAGTCACCAACACCAACGCCATCGCGGATATGATCGAAGACATCCGCCCGATCCCCGAGGGAACCTACACCCCCTCGCTTCCGGGCGCGGAGCAGGAGCTTCAGGATCTATGCTGGAACCGCGCGCACGAGTGGTACGGCGACGAACTGCCGGAAATTGTGGAAAGCCGCCTCAACAAGGAGCTTGACGCGATAATAAAATACGGCTTCTCGGTGCTTTACATGATAGCACAAAAGCTGGTAAAATACTCCGAAGACAACGGCTATCTTGTAGGCTCGCGAGGCTCGGTAGGGTCGTCGTTCGTGGCGATAATGTCGGGAATATCCGAGGTGAATCCTTTAGCTCCGCATTACCGCTGCCCCAAGTGTCGGTATAACGAGTTTAAAAACGACGGCTCGGTAGGCTCGGGCTTCGATCTCCCGCAGAAGAACTGCCCTAATTGCGGAACCGACATGATCCGCGACGGACACGATATCCCGTTTGAAACGTTTTTGGGCTTCAAGGGCGACAAAGCTCCCGATATCGACCTCAACTTCTCCGGCGAAGTGCAGGGCAAGGTTCACCGCTACACCGAAGAGCTTTTCGGTAAGGATCACGTTTTTAAAGCGGGAACCATCTCCGCCGTGCAGGATAAAACAGCCTATGGCTTCGTAAAGAAATATTGCGAGGAACGCGGCTTTGACTACAACAACGCCGAGACCGAGCGGCTTGCTATCGGCTGCACGGGAGTAAAGAGAACCACCTCCCAGCATCCCGGCGGCATGGTAGTAGTCCCCAACGATTACGAGGTCTACGATTTCACGCCCGTCCAGCACCCCGCCGATAAGACCGAAAGCGACATGATAACCACCCACTTCGACTTCCACGCGCTGCACGATACAATTCTCAAGCTGGACGAGCTTGGACACGATGTTCCGACGCTCTATAAGCATCTTGAGAATATGACGGGAATAAAGATCGCCGACGTTCCCACCACCGACCCGCAGGTATACAAGCTCTTCACCTCCACCGAACCCATAGGGCTGACCTACGAGGACATCGGCGTTTACAGCGGAACGTTTGGAATCCCCGAGTTCGGCACGGGCTTCGCTATGCAGATGCTCAAAGACGCCCAGCCCAAGACCTTCGCCGATCTGTTGCAGATATCGGGACTTTCCCACGGCACCGACGTCTGGATAGGCAACGCCAAGGATCTCATCGACCAGAAGATCTGTACGATTTCCGACGTAATAGGAACCCGTGACAACATCATGGTGTACCTCATGCACAAGGGCGTTGAACCGTCGTTAGCGTTCAAGATAATGGAGATCACCCGTAAGGGCAACGCGAAAAAGCTGTTCAACGATGAAATTTACCAAGCGTTCAAGGACAACAACATTCCCGATTGGTACGTCGAGAGCTGCAAGAAGATAAAGTATATGTTCCCGAAAGCTCACGCCGCCGCGTATGTAATGGCAGCGGTAAAGCTCGCGTGGTTCAAAATTTATCATCCCGCGGAATTCTACGCCGCAACTCTCACCAAGCACACCGAAAATCTCGAGGTAGAAACTGTCCTAAGCGGAAAAGAAGCGGTCAAGCAGAGAATCAAGGCGCTCCAATCCATGCAAAACGCGGGAGTAAAGGAAAAGGGCATCTTAGACGCACTCCTGCTGATAAACGAGATGCTGCTACGCGGAATAGAAGTGCTCCCCGTTGACGCAAAGCTCTCCAAAGCGACCGCGTATGTTGTCGAGGACGGAAAGGTGAGACTTCCGTTCAACGCCGTTGCGGGCTGCGGAGAAAACGCCGCGCAAAAGCTCAAGGAGGTAATAGATTCGGGCGAGTGCATAAGCATTGACGAGATTCAGTCGGCAAGCGGCGTAAACAGCACCGTGATCGAGAAACTGAAATCCATGGGCGTATTCAAGGATTTCCAGCAGTCGGCGCAGTTTACCTTGTTTGATATGTGATTATAGTCAAATTAATTCAACATTGTTGAAAAACACACCGCACATCGCACAAAAAATTCCTCCCGCACTTGACTTTTTTCTAACAATGTGTTACTATATTATAGTAATGTAGTAATGTGCTATCACATTAGCGAACTAAAGCATAAAAAGAAAGGGACATCAAATTGAAAAGAAACGATCTATTAACGCCCGAGGGAACGCGGGATCTGCTGTTTGAGGAGTGCGCGGCAAAGCGCACCATCTTAGAGCGCATAACCAAGCTGTTTGAAAGCTACGGCTATTCCGAGGTGATAACCCCGGGGCTGGAGTTTTACGACGTGTTCAACGGCAAAGTGCGCTATTTCCCGCAGGAGACCATGTACAAGTTGGTAGACGGGAAGAATCGCCTTATGGTGCTTCGCCCCGACAGCACAATGCCGATAGCGCGTCTCGCGGCGACCAGATTAAGGGAAGAGGAGCTGCCGCTCAAGCTGTTCTACAATCAAAATATTTTTATGGTGAATCCCAAGGACAGCGGCAGAGACGACGAGATATCCCAAAGCGGTATAGAAATTCTCGGCGGGAACAGCACAGCCGCCGATTATGAAGCGCTGGTGCTGGCGGCAAAGTCGCTCTCGGCGTGCGATGAAAATTTCCGCCTCGAGATAGGCGACAGCAGCATATTCCGCGAGCTGATTTTACAGTTTGATTGCGACGAGGAAGAGTCCGAGAACATCCGTCACGCGATAGAGATAAAGGACTATCCGTCGCTCGATAAAGCCGACATTCCCGAGGCACTGAAAACGCTGCCGCGGCTGTTCGGCGGAATAGAGGTATTCGAGCAAGCCGAAAAGCATCTGCACGGCAAAGCCCTCGAAGCCAGGCTCTCGCGCCTGAAAAAGCTCTGCGAGGACTTAAGCGCGGTGATCCCGAGCGAGAAGATCCGCGTAGACTTAGGACTTGTCCATAAAAAGGATTATTACACCGGCATCATCTTCCGCGGTTATGTTGAGGGCTACGGACTTCCCGCGCTCTCGGGCGGACGCTATGATACGCTGCTCGGCGATTTCGGCAGGGAAGCCGCCGCTGTGGGCTTTGCGGTGAACGTAGAGGCAGCGTCAAAGGTGTTCCTAAAAAAGATCAAAGCCAACGGCGAGGCGATCGTCAAAGCCCCCGACGTTCTGGTTTTCGGAGAAAAAGGCTCGGAGATAGTAGCGCTTAAGCATTGCGGCGAGCTGATCTCGCAGGGATTCTCGGCGTACAATTTTCTCGGTGAGAATATCGAAGCCGCGAGAAAATACGCATCATCTCACGGTATCCGCCGTGTCGATATCGTAAGCGGCGCAGCCGTCGCGACCGAGGAGGTGTAGCCGATGGAGAACAGAAAAGTAAGACTTGCGCTCACAAAAGGGCGAATAGAAAGCAAGGCGGTCGATCTGCTCGAAAAGATCGGCTACGACGTCTCGGAGCTTAGGAATAAAGGAAGAAGACTTATCCTGTCCGTTCCCGGAGAGGATATCGAGGTAGTGCTCGCAAAGCCCACCGACGTTATAACCTATGTAGAGCACGGCGTCTGCGACCTTGGAGTAGTCGGCAAGGACACGATAATGGAGCATGGCGGCAAGTTCTTCGAGATCTCCGACCTCGGCTTCGGAAAATGCAGATTCGCTCTGGCAGTGAAGAAAGGCACGGAATTCTACAAGGGCTACGGCGTAAAAACGGTAGCCACAAAATACCCCGAGGTGACCAGAAAGTTCTTCGAGGCAAAGGGAATAGACGTTGATATCGTGAAGATCGAAGGCTCCGTAGAGCTTGCACCGCTGGTAGGACTGTCCGACGGGATCGTAGACATCGTCGAAACAGGCACCACGCTCAAGGAAAACGGCTTGGAGGTCTACGATCATGTAGCCGACATCTCCGCACGGCTTATCGTAAACACGGTCAGCATGAAGCTCAAACAAGAGCGCATTTCCGAGATAGTAAGATTGATTGAGGAGAATTGCGATGATAAGAATAATTAAAGCAGACGGTTCCGAAATGAAGTTCTTGGCGGAGGTTGAAAAACGCGCCGGCGAGGTGAACGTACAGGTCGAGAAAACCGTCAAGGAAATACTCGAGGACGTAAAACAAAACGGCGACAGCGCGGTGAAGTCCTATACTGCGAAATTCGATTGCCCGAACGCGCAGTATTACCGCGTTCCCGACGAGGCTATACAGGACGCGCTCACCGAAGCGAACGAAAAGTCGCCCGAGTTCGTAAGCGCGATGCTCAATGCCGTTGAGAACATCACGGCGTTCCACACCCGCCAAAAGCGCGAGGGCTTCTGCGTTACCGAAGAAAACGGCGTTATAATGGGACAGCGCGTCCGCGGTCTGGATAAGGTGGGACTTTACGTTCCCGGCGGCACGGCAGCCTATCCGTCAAGCGTTCTGATGAACGCCATCCCTGCGAGAATAGCCGGCGTAAAAGAGATAATCATGGTAACCCCGCCGCTCAAGGACGGCACAGCAAACAAGGATATTCTGGTAGCCGCGGCCCTCTGCGGAGTGGACAAGATCTTCCTCGCAGGCGGCGCGCAGGCAATAGCGGCGCTGGCATACGGCACCGAAGAGATCCCCAGAGTGTCTAAGATAGTAGGACCCGGCAACATCTTCGTAGCAACCGCAAAAAAGCTGGTATACGGCACGGTTGACATCGACATGGTCGCAGGACCCAGCGAGATACTGGTTCTCGCCGATGAGACCGCCGACCCGAAGTACCTCGCCGCCGATCTGATGTCTCAGGCTGAGCACGACAAGCTCGCCTCCGCTATTATGGTAACAACAAGCATGGAGCTTGCCGAAAAGACCCGCGCCGAGATAGAACGCCAGAGCGAAACGCTCTCCCGCAAGGAGATAATCCGCGAATCGCTCGAAAATTACGGCGGGATAATCGTATGCGACGATATGGAATACGCGGTTGAGATAGCCAACAAGATCGCTCCCGAGCATCTCGAGGCGGTGGTGGAGAATCCGCTTGAGTATATCGGAAAGCTCGACAACGTAGGCTCATTGTTTTTGGGAAATTATTCCCCCGAGCCGTTGGGAGACTACTACGCGGGACCCAACCACGTTCTCCCGACCAGCGGAACGGCAAGGTTTTTCAGCCCTCTCGGCGTGGAGAGCTTCATAAA
>JAFLUD010000001.1:0-64660 GCA_022508965.1 Oscillospiraceae bacterium | reverse complement strand
AAACCAAAGAAACCGATATTTCTTTGGAACTCAATCTCGACGGCGGCGAGGTCAGCATTGACACGGGCATAGGCTTTTTGGATCATATGCTGACGGCGCTGGGGGTACACGGCGGCTTAGGGCTGAAGCTCAAAGCAAGCGGCGATCTTATGGTAGACGGACACCACACCGCCGAAGACGTGGGAATAGTGCTGGGACTGGCGTTTAAAGAAGCTCTCGGCGACAAGAGTGGAATAATGCGCTACGGCAGCGCGTATATCCCGATGGACGAGGCGCTGGGCTTTTGCGCGCTGGACATAAGCGGAAGACCGTTTTTGGTGTTCAACGCGGAATTCACCAACGAAAGGGTAGGGGAATTCGACACCTGCCTTACCGAGGAGTTTATGCGCGCGTTCGCGTTCAATGCGGGGATCACGCTGCACCTGCGCTCCGAGTACGGCAAAAACGATCACCACAAGATAGAAGCGCTGTTCAAGGCGCTTGCCTACGCGCTGAAAGCAGCAGTGCAAAAGAATACCACCGGAGAGGCGATCTCCACTAAGGGGAAACTATGATAGCGATTATAGACTACGGCGCGGGGAATCTTTTCAGCGTAAAAAACGCGCTTGATTTCCTCGGCTATGAGAATAAGATAACCTCCTCCGCCGATGACCTGAGAACAGCGGACAGACTGATACTTCCCGGCGTGGGAGCGTTCCCCGACGCCATGCGTATGCTGCACGCAAGCGGACTTGTCGATGTAATAAAAGAACAGACGCAAAAAAAGCCGCTTCTTGGTATCTGCCTCGGAATGCAGATGCTGTTTGAAAAGGGCTACGAGTTTTCCGAGACGGACGGCTTGGGATTCATAAAGGGAAGCGTAAAGCTGATGACCCCCGAAGCTCTCCCCATACCGCATATCGGCTGGAATTCATTGGAGTTCAATGAACCCTGCCCGCTTTTGAAGAATTGCAAAAACGGCGATCACGTCTATTTCGTGCATTCCTACGCCGCCGATTGCCCGAAAGAGAACGTCGCCGCGTATTGCGATTACGGAATGAAGGTGCCCGCGCTTGTTTTTTCGGGGAACGTCTACGGCGCTCAGTTCCACCCCGAAAAAAGCGGCGAAACGGGACTTAATATCCTGAGGAGCTTCCATAGCTTATGACATTTACGGAAATACAAGGCGACCTGTTTTCGGCGGAAACCGCGCTGTGCCATTGCATCAGCAGCGATTTCGCGTTGGGCGCGGGGATCGCCGTAAAATTCGCGCAAATGGGAGTAAAAAAGCAGCTGCGCGAGCGTTACACCCCGGAATGGAACGGCAGGGGATATTGCCTTATTACGGAGACCGACGGCGTTGTTGTCGGAAATCTGATAACGAAAGAACGCTATTTTCACAAGCCGACGCTTGAAACGCTGAGGCAGTCGTTGGAGGAACTTCGCGAAAAGGCGTTGGAAATGGGGCTTGCCAAAATCTCAATGCCGAAGATCGGCTGCGGACTGGACAAGCTCGAATGGCAAGACGTCCGTGAAATTATCAAAGACGTTTTCAAAGCAACGGATATAGAGATATCTGTGTATTATCTATAAATTACGGCGTAAAGCATTTATTTTACGCAATAAGAGGTGAAAAAATGGTAATCTTACCCGCGATAGACATAAAGGACGGCAACGTCGTTCGGCTTTACAGGGGCGATTATTCGACCGTCGAAAAGGTAGCCGACAACTTCCTCGACACCGCGAAGTCGTTTGAACAGGCAGGCGCGGAATGGATCCACATGGTGGATCTCGACGGCGCAAAGGCGGGAAAGCCCGTGAACACGAAGATCTACACCGAAGTCGCCGAAAAGACGAAGCTCAAGGTCGAGGTAGGCGGCGGCATACGGAATATCGAGACGGTCGGGGAATATCTGCGAATGGGTATCTCGCGCGTGATCCTCGGTTCCGCCGCGCTTAAAGACCCGCAGCTGGTAAAGGATTCGGTGGAGAAATTCGGCTCCGAGAAAATAGCAGTGGGGATCGACGCGCTGAACGGCATGGTAGCCACCGAGGGTTGGCTTGAGACCTCCGACGTGAATTATATCGAGCTTGCGAACAAGATGATCGGCTTCGGAGTAAAGTATTTTATCTTCACGGATATTTCCAAGGACGGAACCCTCTCCGGAGTAAACGCCGAGCAGCTCAAAGCGCTGTATGACGGCACTTCCGATTGCAGTATCATCGCCAGCGGCGGAGTCCGCACGATCGAGGATATAGTTATCTGTAAGGAAATGGGACTTTACGGAGCGATCTGCGGAAAGTCCATTTATACGGGAAGCCTTGATCTCGCCGAGGCAATTCGCGTCTCGAAAAATTAGGAGGAACTATGTTAGCAAAGAGAATTATTCCCTGCCTTGACGTTCGCAACGGCAAAGTAGTAAAGGGCGTTAATTTCGAGGGAGTAAAGGACGTCGGCAATCCCGTACAGCTTGCCGTGGAATATAACAGGCAGGGCGCGGACGAGATCGTTTTTTACGATATCACCGCTTCATACGAGGGACGCGGAGTAATGCTGGACGTTGTAAGGAACACCGCGCGGCAGGTATTCGTGCCGCTTTGCGTTGGCGGAGGAATAGCCTCTGTCGATGATTTCCGCGAAACGCTCCGAGCGGGTGCTGACAAGGTGTCCGTGAATTCCCAGGCGGTGAAGAACCCCAAGCTCATAAGCGACGCCGCCGAGATATTCGGAAGCCAGTGCGTAGTCGTGGGAATAGACGCAAAGCGCAATCAAAAGGGCAGCTATTCCGTATTCATAAACGGCGGCCGCGTGGATATGAACCTCGATCTCGGCGATTGGGTAAAGGAGGTCTCCGAACGCCGCGCGGGCGAGATCTGCCTGAATTCGATAGACACCGACGGCGTTCGCGGCGGCTTTGATATCGAGATGCTGAACTTCGTCTGCGAGCGGGTAAACATCCCCGTGATAGCAAGCGGCGGCTGCGGCGCGATAGAGCATTTCAGCGAGGTTTTCGAGAAAACAAACTCTTCCGCGGCGTTGGCAGCGTCTCTTTTCCATTTCGGAGAACTCACCGTAGGAGAAGTGAAGGCACATCTCAAGGAACACAACATTCCCGCAAGATAAAAGGAGAATATAACCATGTCAAAAGTCAGTAAGTCCGCACAGGCAATAATTGATTATCTGGGCTGTGAGTATGTGTATATCCCTAAGGGCAGCGAGCTTTCAGCTGTCAACAGCGCCTACAATGAACTGTTTGCCAAGCGTGAGGCGGGCGGCTACACACCGATAATATTCGCTGTAGACAGCAGTTTTGAGGACCGTGTGATGTTTGATAACAGCAAAAGCCGTGTCGAGCTTCAAAAGGAGGTCACGTCGGCTGAAATAGATGCGGCAAAGTGGTTTCGCGACGCGCTGACACGCTGGAAAGAAGAAATGGGCGGCGATTGGGACGAGGTAGTCGGCGAGGTTGCCGACGGCGAAGAAATGCGCGGCTTTTCCGGTATGCGCGATTATGGCACCGGAAAGAGCATGGAGTGCGTTATCGCAAAGATCCCTGTGATAAATCCGTGGGAGATCTTCGCGTGGTTTCCGTTCGGCGGCTGGAACGAGTGCCCGATGCCTGAGGAGATGTTCCGGATATGCAAGTACTGGTATGAGAAGTACGGCGCTGTTCCTGCGCTGATGACTCATGACGTTCTGGAGTTCGCGGCTCACCCCGTAACTGACAAAGCGGCGGCTCTCGATCTGGCGATGGAGCAGTTCGCGTTCTGTTCGGACATAGTGTTTCAAGGAATTGAAACGATCGGCAGACTCGCGGATTCGCTCACAAAATCGTCAATATGGTACTTCTGGTGGGACTAAGGCAGTTGACAGTGGAAAGTGGAGAGTGGACAGTAATTATGGACTTAAAGAAATTTTTTGTGAAATCCGAGCTGATACCCGCGATAGTGCAGGACGCGGAATCGGGAGAGGTTCTGATGCTGGCGTATATGAACGAAGAAAGCCTCGCAAAGACCCTGGAAACTGGCTATACATGGTTCTGGAGCCGTTCACGCCAGGAGCTGTGGAATAAAGGCGCAACGTCGGGGCACGTCCAGAGGATAGTGGAGATTTACGGAGACTGCGACGACGACACGCTTCTGGTAAAGGTCGAGCAAACGGGAGCCGCGTGCCACACCGGAAACCGCACCTGCTTTTTCAATCAAATAAAGTAAAGGAGAAAACCAATGAGCGAAGCGTTTAAGGAAATGTATGATGTGATAGTAAACCGCCGCGATAACCCGCAGGAGGGCAGCTACACCTGCTACCTTTTTGAAAAGGGACTTGACAAGATACTCAAAAAGTGCGGCGAGGAGTGCACCGAAATGGTGATAGCCGCGAAAAACCACGACAACGAGGAGCTTGTAAACGAGATAAACGACGTTCTGTATCACATGGCGGTGCTGATGGTCGAGAACGGCGTAACGGTCGAGGAGATCGACGCGGTAATGCGCGAGCGCAGCAAAAAGATCGGTAACCTAAAGCAGTTCCACACCTCCGACCACAACACATGATTTTTTTAGAAAATCTATTGCATTTATGTGGAAAATGTGATACAATAAAAGTATGGGATTTTAATTACTGAGAAAACGATCCCGAATCTTATTTTAAAGGAGAAAATCAATATGTTGGTATCCGCAAAAGAAATGCTGAATAAGGCGCGTGACGGAAAGTACGCGGTAGGACAGTTCAACATCAATAACCTCGAGTGGACAAAGTCTATCCTGCTTACTGCCGAGGAACTGAAGTCGCCTGTAATTCTGGGCGTATCCGAGGGCGCAGGCAAGTATATGGCAGGCTACAAGACCATCGTAGGAATGGTAAACGGAATGCTCGAAGAGCTTAACATCACTGTTCCCGTAGCGCTCCACCTCGACCACGGCTCATATGAGGGCGCGATGAAGTGTATCGAAGCAGGCTTCTCTTCGGTAATGTTCGACGGCTCGCACTATCCCATCGCCGAGAATATCGAAAAGACCACCGCTCTCGTAAAGATCTGCAACGATAAGGGACTTTCCATCGAGGCTGAGGTAGGTTCTATCGGCGGCGAAGAGGACGGCGTAATAGGCGCGGGCGAGTGCGCGGATCCCAAGGAGTGCAAGGCGATAGCCGATCTGGGAGTAACCATGCTCGCGGCAGGAATCGGCAATATTCACGGAAAATACCCCGAGAATTGGCCGGGACTTTCCTTCGAGACTCTCGAAGCGGTAAAGAAGGAAGTAGGCGATATGCCGCTCGTACTCCACGGCGGAACGGGTATCCCCGCTGATATGATCAAGAAAGCGATCTCTCTGGGCGTTGCAAAGATCAACGTAAACACCGAGTGCCAGCTGGCGTTCGCGGAAGCGACCAGAAAGTACATCGAGGCAGGCAAGGATCAGCAGGGCAAGGGCTTCGATCCCAGAAAGCTGCTCGCACCCGGCGCAGACGCTATCAAGGCGACCGTCAAGGAGAAGATGGAGCTGTTCGGTTCTGTCGGCAAGGCATAAACCGCTTGAAGGCGTTTAATAAACAGTAAACAGAAAAGGCTCTTGGAATGTTTTCAGGAGCCTTTATTCACAAAAACGGAGTGCTCGGGATGGATTTATTGGTAACCTTTCTGCCTGCCGCGGCGGTTATCGTGTGGTTTGCGGTATCGCTGTATTTGTATCTGCAAACTCCAAAAAACGACCCCAAAAAACGTGGCTATTGCATTATGCTGATAGTTTCCGGGGTTTTAATGGGAATAGCGGTGCTGGGATTTATCGCCTTTATGTGGTTTGTGTATACGGTGTCGGAATTTTTCAGCCAGCTGTTTTGATCGCAAAAGACCGTGTTTTATTAGGAGAGTATTATGGCAATTATAGCTGCAATTACAATTTTTATAGCGTTTGTCGGAGGCTTCTTGGGAGTATTCCTTTTTGTGGATTCGATTTTAAGAATCAAACGCTCCGATCCCCCGATAGTAAAAGGCATTATAAGGACAGTGCTGTTTGGCTTTACGGCAGCGGTCCAGCTGATGTCGTTTGTGGGAGTAGTGATCTATCTTCCGCAGATAACAAATCTGTTTTATCACCCGATCTATTTTATTGCCCCGGCATATTCTGACGAGCTTTACTCAACTTGGATAAAAGTAGGAACGGTAAAAGGCAACGAAATTTTTATCGAAAAAGCCGAAGAATTTATCCGTCTCTTGCCGAGAATGAGAGTGATCTTCATAGCGGCGCTCGCGGTGCTGACTCTTGCGGGAGCGGCTGCGGTGTTTTTTGCGGCAAAGCTCGCACGCTATCGCTGGGACGGAGGCTCCGATGAAAAGCTCGCAAAAAGCGCGAAGATCTCAGGGATCATCGCGATAGCGCTGTCTCTGGCAGCAGTCGTTTATCTTACTATCCTCAGCGTCCATACCGACTTCGACATGGCATTGGCAGGTATCATCTTCGCGATCCCGTCTATGGCGGCGGCGTGGCTTGCGGCGTCGCTGAACGGACTGTTCAAGCCGAATCCATCCGGCGAAAAAAGAATAGCCAGAAACGTTATGCTTATTGCGTCCTCTCTCGCGGCATTGGCGGTCATTACGGTCGTATCCTTGCTCGTGCTGATGTTTGTAACGCTTATTATTTTTGGTATGTGATCAGCGTGAGGACTTATGCTCGAGGGAATAATGTTCTATATGTAGGAGGAATTATGAAAGAAAAGCTGTTCTACGGAATAATCACCGCCGTGTGCATTCTGGGCGTGCTGAGCGTTATCGCTCTGACCGCATATACATTTCACCTTTATCACAACGCCTCGATAATATCGTACATCGCAAGCAGGGGGTAAAATGAAGACGGTAAAACAAATCTCGATAATCCTGCTGCTGATAGCTTTCTTCGCGGCATTCGATCTGGCAATTTACAACGTGTTCACAAAACACTTTATCAAGGATACCTCTCCCGAAATGCAGGCAAAGTCGGTAGAGCTGTCAAAATACCTCCCGTTTGACGAGAATTCCGAAATAGTAAAGCTGGATTCCTCGCTAAAGCTGGAAAGCGACCTGCCCGTGATAGACGGCGCGGCGGCGTTGTTTCCCGTGTTTTCGGCGTTCGTAAACTCGGTCTATCCGTCCGACAGCGTTTTCTTTGACGGTGAGAACTTCACCCCCGAAAGCGCCCTGCACTACACCAATACCCGAGGCGCGTATCAGGCGGTGGTAGACGGCGGCGCGGACATCGTTTTTTGTGCGAAACCCTCCGCCGAGCAGCTGGAATATGCCGCGGAGAACGGCGTAGAGCTGGAGCTTGTGCCGATAGGCAGGGAAGCGTTCGTGTTCATCGTAAACAGCAGCAACCCCGTTGATAACCTGACTGTAGAACAGGTACGCGGCATCTATTCCGGGGAGTATAAGAACTGGTCGCAGTTCGGCGGAGAAAACCGCGCTATTGACGCATTGCAGCGAAACGCGGGCAGCGGAAGCCAGACCGCGATGCTGTCGTTTATGGGCGGCAGGGAAATGAAACGCGATCTTTTCGGCGCGCTCACCGGCAGCGCGATAGGCTTTTCGTTCAGATATTACGTCGAGGGAATAGTCGAGAATTCCGGCGTAAAAATGCTCTCGCTGAACGGCGTTTACCCTAGCAAAGAAAACGTGTCCAACGGAAGCTACCCGATAGTGTCCGATTTTTACGCGGTCTACCGCAAAGACAATAAAAACCCCAACGTTCCCGTTCTGATAGAATGGATATTGTCCGAGGATGGACAGCGGATAGTCGAAGAAAGCGGATATTCTTCGGTAAAATAAAGAATTTTTCAAAAATTTCTTGAAAATAAATTCCAAATGTGCTATAATTATTATATATTTTAGAGGTGACCTTTAGTAACATTTGAAAGGAAAGTAAAATGAACATAGCAGTAGTAGGACTCGGACTGATAGGCGGATCGATATGTAAGGCGTTAAAGGCGAATACCTTTCACCACATAATGGGGATCGACACCGATCCCGAAACGGTAAAAAAGGCGCTCGCTGTGGGTGCTATCGACGAGGAGATAACCGAGGATAAGCTCTCCGAAGCGAATCTGACGATAGTCGCACTCTATCCGCTTGCGATAGTGGAATTTGTGAAGAAAAACGCCGACAAATTCCGCCGCGGCTCAATAGTAATGGATATCTGCGGCGTCAAGGGATATATTGTTAATAATTGCACCCCGATCCTCGACGAAAAGGGAGTTATATTCATAGGCACCCACCCCATGGCGGGAACCGAGCATTCCGGCTTTGATTACGCGACAGCCGACCTGTTCAATAAGGCGAGCTTCATAATCACTCCCACCGAGAACACCCCGCAGATAGCGATTGACCTGGTGTCCACATTGGGCGCGTGCATGAATTTCGGAAAGGTCGTCATCTCCACCCCCGAACAGCACGACAGCAACATCGCCTACACCTCTCAGCTCGCGCATATCGTGTCGAACGCCTATGTAAAAAGCCCCTCGCTTTTCCGTGCGGACGGCTTTTCGGCGGGCAGCTTCCTCGATCTTACGAGAGTCGCGTATCTGAATGAAGAAATGTGGTCGGGACTGTTTATGTGCAACAAGCAGGCGGTGCTGTTTGAAATGGATCACATAATCAGATCTCTTTCCGAATACCGCGACGCGGTGGAGAAAGAGGATGTAGATACTCTCCGGGAGCTGTTGAAGAACGGAAAAGAGCTTAAAGAAAAGAGCATGGAGTTTTACGGACAGGAGCGAAAATGAGATCCCAAAAGCAAAGCCCGCATATCGGATATGTCGTAGCGTTATGCGGAATAATGAGCGGACTGGCGCTGACGTTGATGTTTGTATTGGGAATGATCCCCGCCTTCGAGTATATCAGCCCCGCGGCAGCGGGAATACTGATATGGGTCATCCGCGAACGTCTCGGCGTAAAATACGGGCTTACCAGCTATCTTGCCGTGGGAATACTCTGTTTTCTGATAACGATGAACTATGAAGCCTCGATGATGTATCTGGTTTTGTTGGGCTATTATCCGATAGTACGCGAGTATTTTCAGAAGATACCGCTGTTTCTGCTGCGGTTGTTGGCAAAGCTCGCGCTGTACGCGCTCACCGCCACGGGAGCGTATCTGGCGCTGATTTATTTGTTTGGAATGAGCGCGCTTTTGGAGGATATCGGCGAGTTCGGAAAATACGGCTCGCTGGTATTGCTCGTCATGGGCGCCATGGCGTTTTTGATGTACGATCTGTTTTTGGGAATGTTCGCGCCGTTTTACGAAAAGCTGATAAAACCAAAAATACAGAAACGAATGAGATAGGAGATTGTTATGTCTGAGAGAATACCGCAGCGAGCGGACGTGCCTGCCGAAAGCAGGTGGGCAATAGAGGATATCTACGCTTCGGATGAGTTGTGGGAAAAGGACTTCGCGAAAGCGCGTGGTTTTGTCGAGAAGATCGCCGCGTTCAGAGGAAAGCTCTGCAAGGACGCAAAAGAGCTTCTCGCGTATTTTAAGCTGGACGACGAGTTAACGCTGCTTTTTGACAGCCTGATGAACTACGCTCAGCGCAAAAGCGACGAGGACACGCGCGTTCCTTTGTATCAGGAAATGTGCGGCAGACTGGAGATGCTGTATGTGCAGATCTCCGGCGAAGCGGCGTTTGTAACTCCCGAGATACTTTCAATTCCCGACGAAACGCTCGAGCGTTTTTATGAGGAATGTGAAGAGTTGAGAATGTATCGCCGCGCGCTGGATACCATCCGTCGCCGCCGCGCGCATTATCTGTCCGAAAACGAGGAGAAGATAATCGCGCTCGCGGGTGAAATGCAAGCCGCTCCCGACAACATCTTCTCGATGTTCAATGACGCGGACTTAAAGTTCCCCGACGCCGTCGATAAAAACGGAAACCCACACCAGGTAACCCACGAGAGCTATATCCCGCTTGTACAAAACCCCGACCGCGTTTTGAGAAAATCAGCGTTCGATTCGCTCTATCACACCTACGAGGGCTTTAAGAACACCTCCGCGGCAATGCTCTCCGCGCAGGTAAAAACACTTGTGTTTCGCGCCCGCGCGAGAAAATACAACAGCACGCTGGAAGCCGCTCTCGACGTCAACGAGGTGGATACTGCGGTATACCGCCGCTTGATCGAGGCAGTCCACGATAATATGGGACTTATGCACAGATATGTAAAGCTCCGAAAAAAGGCGTTGGGAGTCGATGAGCTTCACGCATACGATCTGTATACGCCGATAGTCGCGGGTATAGAGGATAAAGTTCCTTACGAACAGGCGAAACGCGAGGTCTACGAGAGCCTTGCCCCCATGGGCGAGGAATACCGCGCGATTTTCCGCGAGGGGCTGGAAAACCGCTGGATCGACGTCTGCGAAAACGAGGGCAAGCGCAGCGGAGCATATTCCGCGGGAGCGCGCGTTCACCCGTTTGTGCTGCTTAATTATAAGAATACGCTCAATTGGGAATTCACGCTCGCCCACGAAATGGGGCACGCGATCCATTCCTATTTGTCGAATAAGAATCAGCCGACGGTATATTCCGATTATGTGATCTTCGTAGCCGAGGTCGCCTCCACCTGCAATGAAAGCCTGCTTATGCAGTATTTGTTAAAGAACACCACCGACAAAAAACGCCGCGCGTTTCTTGTGAATTATTTTTTGGAGCAGTTCAGGACCACCCTTTACCGACAGACAATGTTCGCCGAATTCGAGCTTATGATAAACGAAAAGGTGGAAAGAGGCGAGAGCCTCACCGCCGAAAACCTCTGTGAAATGTATCATAAGTTGAATGAGGAATATTACGGCGAGGACTTAATAGTAGATCCCGAGCTGGATATGGAGTGGGCAAGAATACCGCATTTTTATTATGATTATTATGTTTACCAGTACGCCACCGGCTTTTCTGCGGCAATAGCGCTGTCGCAAAGGATATTGAACGAGGGCGCTCCCGCGGTGAAAGATTACATCGGCTTCTTAAGCGGCGGCTGCTCTGCCGATCCTATCACGCTGCTAAAAGGCGCGGGAGTGGATATGACAGGGAAAAAAGCTGTCGAGGAAGCGCTTGGGCTGTTCTCATCCTTGCTCGACGAAATGGACGGGCTGCTGGAACAAAACGCAGTATGAGGTGATGATCTACGGAACTTACAAATCTGCTCAAAAAGTATTGCGATCGCTTCGATAATCCCGTAGCCTTGCTCGATGACGATTTGACCTGCAAATATTGCAATACTCCCGGACTTTTACCCGCAGGCAGGTCGCTTACGATGTACCTGCAAACTCCGATAAAAGCGCCGTTTAACAAGGCGGTCGGAGCAATGGTGATAATAAACGGCAGCTGTTATTGCACGAGAATAGCGAAGTTTTCGGAGAATACAAACGTATGCGAGTTTTTTGACGTAAATACGATACTGGCGTTGGGCGCATACACGGATACCTATAAGAAAATAATGCCGATGATGTGTTCGGTCGAGCATAATATATCCGATATGTGGAAAGTATATCTTTCATACAGTAGCTTAGGAAGTGAGAATGAAGATATTGTCGAGGAACTCCGCAAACCGCTGATTTATGCAAGCTCGGTGGTCAAAAGCATAACGGAATATATACATCTCGGTTTGACCTCAAAGAATCACGAGGTAATAGACGCGTATTTGTTGGCAAAAGGAATAACCGACCGCTGCAATTCTATACTGACCAAATGCGGCAGATGCGTAAATTTTCTGACGGAATTAGACGGATTTTTTATTCTCGCGAATCACCGCCACGCAATAAACGCGCTGGTAAATTCGATACAAAACGCGATATTGTATTCGCCGCGCGATTGCGTTCCCACGATAACGCTGAGCAAAACCTCCGAAGACGGAAAAAATTTCATAGTTTTCCAGATAATAAACGAAAACATATATTTTGTAAATACGGAATTCGGCGAGAAGCTGGATATCAATTTTGATTTCCAGCGTCTGGGATTGGGTATCCCGCTGATAAAGCGTTTTGCCGAGGACGCCGGCGGCAGTTTTTATCTGAGGGAAGAAAACGGCAAAGTAGCCGTCGGAGTAAAAATTCCCGAATATCAAGCGCCCGCAGGTTCGCCGCTTGTATTGGAAGGCAGCGGATATGTATATTACAGCACCGGAATTCCCGATATTGTCGAGATCAAAATGCTTGAAGCGGTTTACTTTTTTGGGAATAATTAAAACGGTACTTTACATAACGTTCAACTGCTTTTCACGGCACTTTCATAATTCTGTATTATAATTAATTTGTCGGAGGAAATCCGACGAGCAATGTTCATAGTTTCCTCTTGTGAAATCGGCGTTCTTCTCAAAACACTGAAAAGAACGCCATTTTTTTAGACTTTTGAATTTCAAGAATTATCCGTTATAAATAGACAAAGGAGGCAAAAAATGTATAAAATTCTGGTAGTAGACGACGAAGAGCATATTCGCGAGGTATTGAAGGAATACGCCGAGTTTGAGGGACACACCGTAGACGAGGCAAGCGACGGAATGCAGGCGGTCGAAATGGCGAAGAACAACGATTACGATATCATAATAATGGATATAATGATGCCGCGCTTGGACGGCTATTCCGCGTGTAAGGAGATACGGAAGCTGAAGCCGACGCCGATGCTGATGCTGTCGGCGCGCGGCGAGGAATACGACAAGCTGTTTGGCTTTGAGTTGGGAATAGACGATTATGTAGTAAAACCGTTTTCGCCCAAGGAGGTAATGGCGCGCGTAAACGCGATAGTAAAGCGCAACACCGTGTTATCCGGTGTGGCAAGCGAGGTCGAGCGCTTCGAGGGACTGGAGATCAATTTTACATCCCGCGACGTTCTGATAGACGGAAAAAAAGCGAACCTCACTCCCAAGGAATACGATCTTCTGTTTTATCTTGTGCGCAATAAGAATATAGCCCTCACTCGGAATAAGCTCCTAGAGGAGGTCTGGGGCTACGATTTCTTCGGAGACGACCGCACGATAGACACGCACATAAAAATGCTCAGAAACAATCTGGGACAATACCGCAAGTATATAGTGACCTTGCGTGGCTTAGGGTATAAATTCGAGGCATAAAAATGAACTTTTTTCGCAGTATAAAGGTTAGGGTCTGGGCGCTTTTTGAAGTAGTAGTAATAGCGATGCTGACGTTTACCTATATATTTCTGATAGCGATGTTCCCAAACTTCTACGAGTGGATGAAGACCTACGAGATAAGCGAGGCATTGGTAGATATCCGTTCCAATTGGGAAAGCGACAACATCGTATCTATTATAAACGAGCAGGCGTCCGAGAAAAAGATGTATATAGAGATAATATTCCCCGGCAAAGGAATAATCTCCGTAGACCGCCTCGGAGGAAGCCAGTCGATAAAGCTGCTCAATAAAGAGGTTCTGATGCGCGAGGTATCCGAATCCGAAAACGGAATGATCTACAAGCGCTTTCGCGATGAAGCGGAGGATAACTCCGTGCTGATGATGGGAAGCTATATCGGCGGCGATAAAGACGCCCCCGAAGCGTACATCTTCATAAGCAATTATCTCCAGCCGATAGGAACCACGGTGCTGATATTCACGCGCCAGTTCGTATTTGTCGGAGTAATAATGATGATTCTTACGGTGTTTATGTCGGTGCTTTTTTCGCATAGAATATCCGAGCCGATAATCCGTATCAACAATTCCGCCCGGGAATTGCCGCAAGGGCGATTCGGCGCGAAGATATCCAAGCGCGATTATGCCGAGATAAAGCAGCTCGCGGGAACGCTCAGCTCTGCGTCAAAGGAAATAGCCAAATCCGACGACCTGCGCCGCGAGCTTATGGCGAACATCTCGCACGATCTGCGGACGCCGCTTACTATGATAAAAGCGTATGCCGAGATGATACGCGATATATCGGGCGACAACCCCGAAAAGCGCGAACGCCACCTGAAGGTGATTATAGAGGAGACCGACCGACTTTCATCTCTGGTAACGGACATATTGGATCTGTCAAAGCTCCAGGCAGGCGTAACCGAGATACACCCCGAGACCTTCGATTTTACCGAGCGGCTGTCGGTGGTAACTTCGCGGTTTGATATTCTGAATGAATTGAACGAAGATTCCGCAAACGGCGGAATAGTCATAGATCTGCAGGCTGACGATAATGTTGTGATAACCGCGGATATCACCAAGATCGAGCAGGTGGTATACAATCTTATAAATAATGCCGTGACCTACGCGGGCGCGGATAATAAAGTAATAGTGCGCCTGTTCCGCAAGGAGGGCGGAATTGTCCGCTTTGAGGTGGAAGACCACGGCGAGGGAATTTCCGCCGAGAACCTCCCGTATATCTGGGACAGATATTATAAGGTAAGCGAGCGCAGCAAAACCCACAAGCGCGCCAAAATGGGCAGCGGAATAGGCTTATCCATAGTAAAGAGCGTTCTCGAGCAGCATAACTTCGCGTTCGGCGCCGAAAGCAGCGAGGGCAGCGGAAGCACCTTCTGGTTTGAAGCCCCCGAGTACTCCGAACAGCCTCCCGAGCCGCAAAAGCCCGTAAAACGCTTTATTCCCGAGAAAAAGCACGATAACAAGTAAATATAATTCGCGGCAAAGCAAATTGCCGCGAAAATTTTTAATCGGAACTGTTAAGATTCCCCATAAAAAATTGTGTAGTAGGTAGAGGAGGTGAGCTAAGGTCATGATAGCAGAGGAAAGCGCGTACTTAAAAAATCAGCATAAACTTAAGAATTCCCGTCAGCTGGTTTCCGCAGAGAACATCGAGCTTGAAGACAGCGAGATCGTAGAAATGTTCTTTCAAAGGAACGAGAAAGCGATCCAAGCCTCTCAAGGGAAATATTCAAAGTATTGCCTGACGATCGCCGCGAATATTCTCAAAAACCGCGAGGACGCCGAGGAGATCGTAAACGAGGTGTATCTGAAAGCGTGGAACACTATCCCGCCCAACCGCCCGCAGTCGCTTGCGACCTATCTCGGAAGACTTACCAAAAACAGCGCGATAAATCTGATGAAGATGCGGCTTGCGGAGAAGCGCGGCGGCGGTGAGGTAAGCCTTGTTTTTGAGGAACTCGAGGAATGCGTTCCCGGCGGCAGCAGCGTAGAGCAGGCATTCAGCGACGGCGAGCTGGAGCGCGAGATCAACAGATTTTTATCCAAGCTGCGTTCGACCCATCGCAAGATATTCATGCTGAGATATTGGTATTGTTACAGCACATCCGACATAGCCGCGCGTCTCGGAATAACGGCAAACACCGTTTCGGTGACCTTAAACCGTACCCGCAAAAAGCTCAAAGACTACTTACAGAAAAGAGGTTATGAATTATGAACACACAACAGCTATTCAACGCAATTGACAACGCCGACGACAAGTATATTCTGGAGATCCTGGAAGACGAGCCTCAGAAAGCGCTGGTATTGCGACCGGTCCGCGAGCGCCCGAAGCTCTGGAAGATAGCGCTGACGACAGCCGCGTGCGCCGCGTTGGTCGGCGGAGCATTTTATGTAAAGGAAAAGCTCGCCGCACTGCCCCCGATCGTAGATAATTTCGCTCCCGCAAGCGGAGATTCCGCGGCTTCCTACATCGAATCTACCGACAACGCCGAACAAAAGGGTTACGTTATTCAGACAGACACCCCCTCACAAAACGGCTACATCATGCCTACGGATACTACGCCCCATAATACCTTCTCGGTACCGTCAAACGGAGAACGCCACGAGATTGAAAGACTCAATGTAGAATCTCGTTTTGACGAATTTGGCGACGCGTATCCGATAAAGAATCCTCCCTATTATTATCATTCGTACCTACACGGAACAGGAAGATCCGAACAGGTGATTCCCGGCGAGGTTGGTGAGGAGCTTTACGCGGTAATGGACGGAGAGGTAATATATGCGGATTATATTGACCGCCTGGACGGATTTACCGTTATATTGAAGCACAACGACGACTTGTATACCTGGTATTGCCTGCTCAACACGGAAATCGGCGTTCCCGTAAACGTCGGTGATAAGGTGAAAGCGGGGCAGACAGTCGGATATATCGGCGGCAGTGTGTTTAATTATACACGCACATGTTCGGTATATAAGTGTATTCATTCCGATATGTGGAATCCCTCTGAGACCTATTATGAAAAGAGGGATGAGACGATCAGCGAATGGCTGAAGAGACCGCTTGTTTATCCTATGCGGAATATCAGCAAGAACTTCCGCTTTGATAATAAGCTCCCCGATACCGAAAACATTCCCGGTGGCGCGGTAATATACCCATCCAAGAAGGGCGAGCCTGTTTATGCGGTTGACGACGGAGAATTATCCTACACCTTCTTTGAGGGAAGCGCGTATATAACGATCGAGCATGACAACGGCATTACGACCCTTTATAAGGTAGAGAGTATTGTAGATGATTTCACATACAACAACAGAAGTGTAAAAGCCGGCGACATAATCGGATACACCTCTGATTCGGGATTTGGCTACAGCATTGATTGGAGCATCTACGCATTCCGCGACGCCTACCCGGAATTCTTTAATTAAATAAAAACGCGGCAGGAGCGATCCTGCCGCAATTTTTTTATAAGAACAAATCACTTCCCCATCAGCCGCACCATAACAGCCTTCTGCGCGTGCAGACGGTTTTCCGCCTCGTCGAAGATCTCGACAGCGTGCTGCTCGAAGACCTTAGCGGTGATCTCCTCCTCGCGGTGAGCGGGCAGACAGTGCTGAACGATTGCGTCGGACTTAGCCACGCGCATGATATCATCGTTTATCTGATAGCCTTTGAATGCCACCTTGCGCTTTTCGGCTTCGCCCTCCTGACCCATAGAAGCCCACACGTCGGTGTAGAGAACGTCCGCGTCCGCAGCCGCCTCCATAGGATCGGAAACCAGCTTGAAGTTCTTGTAATCCTTAGCGAATTCCAACACCTTGGGATCGGGGTGATAACCCTCCGGGCAGGCGAGCGAAACATTCATACCGACTTTCAGACAGCCGACGGTGAGGGAATTCGCCATATTGTTGCCGTCGCCGATATAGCAGAAATTCAGCCCGTCGAACTTGTTTTTGTATTCGCGGATAGTCTGCAGGTCGGCGAGAACCTGACACGGGTGGCAGAAGTCGGTAAGCCCGTTGATAACGGGGATATTGCCGAATTCCGCGAGATCCTCCACCTCCGACTGCTCAAAGGTTCTTATCATAATGCCGTTGAGATAGCGCGAAAGCACGCGCGCGGTATCCTGAACAGGCTCGCCGCGTCCGATCTGCAGGTCCTTCGAGGACAAAAACAGCGCCTGACCGCCCAGCTGATACATACCCGTCTCAAACGAAACGCGCGTTCTTGTGGAGGACTTCTGGAAGATCATACCCAGCGTCATTCCCTTTAGCTTGTTATGGGGAATACCATGTTTCTGTTCGTATTTAAGCTGATCGGCGAGATTAAGAATATCAATTATCTCCTCCGTCGACAGGTCCAGTAATTTCAGTAAATGCTTCATAATAATGTTCCTTTCATATATTGTTTTTAAAGAATACGCTCAGTCCTCAACCGTCTGGATAACGCAGAACAAATACGCGACAGGGAACAGGAGGACCATAATATCGCCGAAGTTGAATCTGTGATTAGCGATGCTGAAAATAAGGGAAACCAGCGCGAGAAGACCGACAATCGCGCCGGAGATGAGCGCCGGGCGCCTTGCGCTTTCCTTGCGGGCAGCGGTAAGCGAAAGCCCATAAAGCCCCATAGCCGCAAAAGCGAGCGCCGTAACCAGCATACCCAGCAGATTTCCGATATAGCCCATAAATGAACCGCTGCGGATCATTGAGAACATCGCAAATCCGATGAAATAGGAATGTCCGAAGATTACCCGGAAGTTCAGAACAACGGCAAGCACAGCGATCAGAACGCTTAAAACGGATATCGCCAGAGTGATTTTTTTCATTGCTTTCATAATTTATCCTCCTTACTTCAACAGTTCCTCAAGAATGGCAAGCCCCTTGTCGATGTCTTCGTAGCTGATGGTAAGCGGAGGGAGCAGCCGAACCTTAGTTTTCGCCGTAAGCAGCAGCAATCCCTTTTCCAAAGCCGCTTTAAGAATATCGGGAGCGTTTTTTGTCTTAAGCTCAATGCCGATCATAAGACCGATCCCCGAAACCGACTTTACCTCGGGAATATCCGCCAGCTTCTTGCGGATGTAGTCGCCCTTAGCGGCAACCTCGCCGAGAAATCCCGGGGAATTCAGCTTATTGAGAACCGCCAGCCCTCCCGCGCAGGAGATCGGATTTCCTCCGAACGTAGAGCCGTGCGTTCCGGGAGTGAGGACTTGCGCGCATTTCTCTCCCGCCAGACAAGCCCCGATAGGAACTCCGCCCGCCAAGCCCTTAGCCAGCGTTATAAGATCGGCTTTCTTGCCGAAATGCTCGCCCGCGAGGAATTTCCCCGTTCTTCCGACGCCCGTCTGAACCTCGTCGGCAATAGTGATAACGTCCTTTTCAGCGCAGAGCTTAAATATCTCGTCCACAAAATCCTGTTCGAGAGCCATAACACCGCCCTCGCCCTGAACGTACTCAAACATCACCGCGCAAACGGTGTCGTCCAGCTTCTCGCGCAGATCGGCGATGTTGTTAGCCTCAACGTAGATAAATCCATCCACGAAAGGGAAGAAGTAGTTGTGAAAAACCTCCTGCCCGGTAGCGGACAGCGTACACAGCGTCCGCCCGTGGAACGAGTTTACGAGAGTGATTATGTTGTGCCTTCCATTGCCGTACTTGTCGAAGCTGTACTTGCGGGCGATCTTGATAGCGCACTCGTTGGCTTCCGCGCCCGAGTTCCCGAAAAATACGTTGGAATATCCCGCCGTCTCGCAGAGCGTTTTTGCGAAATCCGCCTGAACCTTCGTGTAATAGTAGTTGGAGGTATGCTGAATGCTCTTTGCCTGAGAACAAATAGCCTCCACCCATTCGTCGTTGCAGAATCCCAGGGAATTGGTACCGATCCCCGAGCCGAAGTCGATGTATTCCTTGCCGTTTTCGTCGTCGGCAGTCACGTCTTTTCCCTTGTCGAGAACCAGATCGTATCTGCCGTAAGAATGCATAACATATTTGTTGAATTGTTCAATAGTTCCCACAAAATCACCTCACGCAACAATCATAGTTCCCGCGCCTATGTCCGTCAGCAGCTCTATCAGAATGGAATGGGGAATACGTCCGTCGATGATGTTAGCCTGCTTAACGCCGCGCCGAACCGCCTCCACACAGCAGTCGATCTTAGGGATCATACCGCCCGTTATGATGCCCTGTTTTTTGAGGAACGGAACCTCGCTTACTCCGATAGAGCGTATGATAGTATCCTCGTCGTCCTTATCCTCGAGAAGACCCTTGATATCGGTCAGCAGGATAAGCGACGGCGCATTCATTTCCGCGGCAATACGCGCCGCCGCGGTGTCGGCGTTGATGTTGTAGACAGTGCCGTCCTTGCCGCGCCCGATAGTGGAAATAACGGGAATATACCCGTTGTCAAGAGCGTTTTGGATAACCAGAGGATTAACCTTGGTGATCTCACCGACGTAGCCAAGCTCCGGGTCGAGAGTCTCCGCCTCGATCATGTTCCCGTCGATGCCGCAAAGCCCGATAGCAGCGCCGCCGTGGCTCTCCAGCATGGAAACGAGATCCTTGTTGACCTTTCCTGCCAGAACCATCTGAACGATGTCAACGGTCTCCTCGTCGGTATAGCGCAGCCCGTTTACAAACCTGCTTTCCTTGCCGGTCTTATCGAGCATAGCGTTTATCTCGGGACCGCCCCCGTGAACGAGAACCACCTTGATCCCCATGGTGGACAGCATAACAATGTCCTCCATGACCGCCTGCTTAAGCGTGTCGTTTGTCATAGCGTTTCCGCCGTATTTCACAACGACGACCTTGTTGTTGTATTTCTGAAGATAGGGCAGAGCCTCTATCATCACGTTTGCCCGTATGTCGTAATCAATAAACATTTCTTTGTACCTCTTTACGTCCTGTATTCCGCATTGATCTTCACATACTCGAATGTAAGGTCGCAGCCCCACGCGATAGCGCCGCTCTCTCCTGCGTTAAGATCGACAAGAATCTTTATCTCATCTTCTAAAAGAATTTCCTTGGCTGTTTTTTCGGAGAACTCCACCCCCGCGCCGTTTTCGCAGACCTTGATCTTCCCGTTGATGCTGGCAAGCTCCACAGAGACCTCGTCGATGTCGAATTCCGCGTCGGAATACCCGATAGCGCAGAGAATACGTCCCCAGTTTGCGTCCGCCGCGAACAAAGCCGCCTTTACCAAACTGGACGAAACAACCGATTTCGCAACAGACTTAGCTGTTTTTTCGTCGGGAGCGTTGCTTACAACACACTCGATCAGCTTCGTAGCGCCCTCGCCGTCGCGCGCAGTCTCACGCGCTAAGTTCATCATTACCGCGTACAGCGCGTTCTCGAAGATCTCATAGTTCTTGTCCTCGCAGATGATCTCTTTGTTTTTTGCAAGCCCCGAGGACATTAAGAACAGCGTGTCGTTTGTCGAAGTATCGCCGTCAACGCTCACCATATTGTAGGTAAGGGAATTCACCTTGCGCAAAGCCTTTTCGAGCAGCTCAGCGTTGATAGCAACGTCGGTAGTGATAAACGCGAGCATAGTCGCCATATTGGGATTTATCATGCCGCTGCCCTTGGAGATACCGCCGACGCGGCACTTAACGCCGTCCAAGTCGAACTCCACTGCGACCTCTTTTTTGCGGGTATCGGTAGTCATGATAGCCTCGCACGCGTAGGAGCTTCCGTTTTCCGAAAGCGACTTCACCAGCGGGGAAATAGCGTTCTTTACAGGTTTTATCGAGAGCCTCTGCCCGATAACGCCCGTAGACCCCACGATAATATCGGTGGAATCCACTTCGAGCTCCCTTGCGGCAAGCTCGCACATCTGCCGCGCGATATCAATGCCGTCGGGATTGCAGGTATTGGCGTTTCCGCTGTTTACGATGATCCCTCGCGCGTAGCCGTCTTTGAGATGTTCTTTTGATATGAGAATAGGCGCGCCCTTGACTTTATTTGTGGTATAAAGAGCCGCCGTCCTGCAGCGTTCGGTGGAGAATATCAGCGCGAGGTCGCGCTTGGTGGTGTTGCCCGGCTTGATACCCGCGATAACGCCGCCCGCGGTGAACCCTTTAGCCGCGCAAACTCCGCCCTCAACAAAATCAAACCCTTTAAATCTAACCATAAAAATCACTCCAAACCTGTTGATTCATCTATGTTCATCATTATATTCAAGCATTGAACCGCCGCGCCGGAAGCGCCCTTGCCGAGATTATCCAGCCGCGAGCAGAGAATAAGCCGCTCGTCGTTGCCGTTGACGAAAAGCTCCATCATATTGGTGCCGGAAAGGTTATTCGCTCCGATAAATCCGTCCTGCGGCTCGCCCTCGGGCATTACTCTTACGAAGTGCGAATCCGCGTAGTATTCCGCCAAAGCCTCTCGGATATTAGCGGCGTTGTATTTTTTTGAAAGAAGTCTCGTGTGAATAGGCAGCGACACCACCATACCGCTAAAGAAATCGCATATAAGCGGATTGAACGTGGGCGCGTATTCGAGACCGCATATCTTCTGCATCTCGGGGAGATGCTTGTGCTGCTGAGTGAGAGCGTATTGCCTCGGAGAATCATAGTCCGCGGGTCTTTCGCCGCCCTCATAAACCGCGATAGCCTTCTTGCCCGCGCCGCTGTAACCCGAGACCGCGTGAACGGAAACAGGGTAGTCCCCCGGCATTATCCCGAGCTTCACAAGAGGGTAGACCATCGAAGCAAAGCCGCTCGCATAGCACCCCGGAACGGCAACGCGGTTGGAATTCGCGATTCTTTGGCGGAATTCCTTTCCAAGCTCCGGGAACCCGTAAGCCCAATCGGGATCAGTTCTGTGCGCCGTGGAAGCGTCGATGATACGCACGCGCTCCTTCGCCATAGCCACAGCCTCAACAGCCGCCGCGTCCGGTAAGCACAAAAACGTAAAATCCGAGGAATTTATCAGTCGGCGGCGCTCGTCATTGTCCTTGCGCTTGTCATCGTCAATGCGGAGAAGCTCGATGTCGCTTCTGTTTTTGAAGCGTTCAAGTATCTTAAGCCCGGTCGTTCCTTCCTGACCGTCAATATACACCTTATACATTGAAAAGCTCCTCCAACTTCTTCTTAGTCAAATTGATCTGCGAAAGAACGCTCTCGGGCGAGGGACCTCCGTAGGACTTTCGCTCCTTAACGCAGGTATCAAGACTGATAGCCTCGTAAACGTCCTCGGAGAACAGCTCGCTCTGTTCTTGATAACACTCAAGCGGCAGCTCCTCAAGCGTTGTGTTGTTTGCAATGCAGTACGCCACAAGCCCGCCCGTGATCTTATACGCCGTGCGAAACGGCATTCCTTTTTTAACAAGATAATCCGCGCAGTCGGTTGCATTGATGAAGCCGCGAGCGGCAGCCGCGCGCATATTCTCTTTAAGAACCTTCATAGTGTCCAGCATGGGAATAAAGGTAGACAGACACAGCTTGATATTGTCCACCGCGTCGAAGATAGCCTCCTTGTCCTCCTGCATATCCTTGTTGTACGCGAGCGGAAGCCCCTTCATCATGGTGAGAAGAGTAACGTTGTCGCCGATGACCCGCGCGGTCTTGCCTCTGATAAGCTCTGTGATATCGGGGTTTTTCTTCTGCGGCATGATTGAGGAACCCGTCGAGAACGCGTCGTCAAGCTCGATGAACTTAAACTCCCACGAACACCACATGATTATTTCTTCCGAGAACCGCGACAGATGCGTCATGCAGAGAGCCAGCGCACTCGCAAGCTCTATGCAGAAATCGCGGTCGGAGACCCCGTCCAGCGAATTCGCCATAGCCCCGTCCATTTCAAGCAGGGAAGCGGTGCGAAAGCGGTCGATGTTGTAGGTAGTCCCCGCGAGAGCGCAGCTCCCCAGCGGGTTTACGTTCATACGCCTTGCGGTGTCGTTCAGCCTGTCCAGATCGCGCAGCAGCATAGCCGCGTACGCCATCAGATGATGCCCGAAGGTAATAGGCTGAGCGCGCTGAAGGTGAGTGTAGCCCGGCATTATCGTCTCGGAATGTTCTTCGGCGAGCTTGCAGAGCGTCTCTATCAGCTGTTTTATAAGGGACTTTATCTCGCCAATCTCGTCGCGCAGATACAAACGTATATCAAGCGCCACCTGATCGTTTCGCGAGCGCGAGGTGTGAAGCCGCTTTCCCACGTCGCCGAGGCGCTTGGTAAGCTCCGCCTCGATGAACATATGAATGTCCTCGGCGTTCGGGTCGAATTGAAGCGTGCCGTTTTCGATGTCCGCGAGAATTTCCTTCAATCCGCCCACAAGCTCCAGGCTGTCGCTCATGGAAATGATGCCCTGTTCGCCGAGCATGGTCGCGTGAGCGATGCTTCCCGCGATATCCTGCCTGTACATTCTCGCGTCGAATGCGATCGAGGAGTTGAAAGCGTTCACCTTGCTGTCAACCTCTTTAGAGAATCTTCCCGCCCACATCATCGCCATAAAAAATTCCTCCGATTAAAAAATACTAGATATTCCTGATCTCAAAGAACAGCCCAAAGATGAGATAAAGCGAAATGCCGATCTCGACCACCAGCGCAAAAATAAGACCTTTGAGCGTGTCTTCCTGTTCTTCGCCTTGCAGCACCGCGTTTGAAGGATCTTCACTGTCGCACAGCAAAGTCACTCTTGCCCCGACTCTTAAGCTGCCGCGGTTGTGGAAAACAACGTCCTTATAGTATCGCGTGTTGCCCACAATGTACATTACCTGTGCGTCATACTGCGTGTCCATCGGACCGACCTTCGTTGTGGTGAAGTTAATGACTTCGCCCTCCACGCTGAAAACATCATAGCTCATAGAATCCCGAAGTCGCTTTTCATTCTGAAGTTTATTCATTTGAGTAACCAGATTGCGTATGGTTTTTGACATGATCACCGTAACCACGCCCGCAAGCGCAAGATAAAACAGCATTGTCAAAAAATTACCCGCCTCGACCAATCTTCCCAGCATAACCGAACCTCACTGTGTAAATCATTCTCAAATAAGTTGAAAAAGCGTATGAGCGGGGAGCATGACCCCGCTCGTGTTTTTAAGAATCACTTGTTTTTTCTTCCCTCATCGAGAAGCGCCTTGACCTTGATAGGCAGACCGAACAGGTTGATAAAGCCCGCGGAATCCTTCTGGTCGTAAACGTCGTCCTCGCCAAACGAAGCAAAGTCCTCGCTGTAAAGGGTGAACGGAGAGGTAACGCCCGCGTTAATGATGTTGCCCTTGTAGAGCTTTAGCTTAACGTCTCCGGTAACCGTCTCCTGAGTTTTGTTGACGAAAGCGTCCATAGCCTCGCGCAGGGGAGTGTACCACTGACCGTTGTAAACGATGTCCGCGTATTTCTGAGCAAGCCCCACCTTGTAGTGCTGGGTCTCCTTGTCGAGACAGATGGTTTCGAGAACCTCGTGAGCGTGGTAGAGAATAGTGCCGCCCGGGGTCTCATAAACGCCTCTGGACTTCATACCCACAAGTCTGTTTTCAACAACGTCGAAAAGACCGATACCGTTCTCGCCGCCGATCTTGTTGAGCGTCTTGATGAGCTTAACGCCGTCCATTTTCTCGCCGTTAAGCGCGGTAGGAACACCTTGCTCAAAGTGGATAGTAATATAAGTAGGCTTGTCAGGAGCCTGCTCGGGAGAAACCCCAAGCTCCAAAAATCCGGGCTTGTTGTACTGAGGCTCGTTAGCGGGGTCCTCGAGATCAAGTCCCTCGTGAGAGAGGTGCCACAGATTCATGTCCTTCGAGTAGTTTGTCTCGCGCGTGATTTTAATAGGAACGTTATGCGCCTCGGCATATTCGATCTCCTGCTCTCTGGACTTAAGGCTCCAGATTCTCCACGGCGCGATGATCTGCAAATTCGGAGCGAGCGCCTTGATAGTCAGCTCAAAGCGGACCTGATCGTTGCCCTTGCCGGTGCAGCCGTGGCATATAGCGTCCGCGCCCTCTTTCTTAGCGATCTCAACAAGTCTCTTAGCGATAGGAGGACGCGCGAAAGAGGTTCCGAGCAGATAGCCCTCGTACTTTGCGCCTGCTTTAAGCGTCGGGAACACGAAGTCGTTTACGAATTCGTCCTGAATGTCCTCGATGTAGAGCTTCGTAGCGCCGGTTTTCTTAGCGCGCTCTTCAAGACCGTCAAGCTCGGCGTCCTGACCGACGTTTCCCGCAACGCAGATTACCTCGCTGCCGGGGTAGTTCTCGTGAAGCCACGGGATGATGATGGAGGTGTCCAGACCGCCCGAATAAGCCAAAACGATTTTTTTGATTTCTTTAGCCATAATAATGTCTCCTTTTGGATAAAATATTTTCTATATTTTCATTATACACATTTTTTTCGAGAAGTCAAGTGCAATTATTCAAAATTTAGAATATTATTCACTTTTTATGAATTTTTTTAAGTTTTTTTGGGAAAATAATACGCCGCAGGAAAAAATACTTGACAAAATTCGTGTTCATTGATATAATAAAACTATGAAAGCCTTTTCAAGGGGAAAAGGCATAATGACAAGGAGGAAATGTTATGACAATGAACGAAAAGCTGGATGTAATGCTCAGCAGACGCCGCTTGAAAAGGGTAGAGTTCGCGGAAAAGGTAGGGATTACATACCGCGCGTTCGCGTATTATATGAGCGGAACGCGAAAGCCCAGAAAAAGCGTGCTCGACAGAATAGCCAAGGAGCTTGACGTTACCCCCGAGTTTCTGACCGACGACAGCGTGGATATTCAGCTCACCTCCGAGGAAAAGCTCATCAAGAAGATTGCCGACAGAGGGCTTGATACGACCGACGCGGTAAAGTTCTTGTCCAAGTCCCGCGGACTGTTTGCGGGGAATTCTCTGACCGACGAGGACAAAACGCACCTTATGCGCTGCCTTACCGAGATCTACGAGGATTCCAGAGGAAAAGGCAAGGGCGCTAAAAAATAATGCGTCATATAATCGAAGCGGCGGAAAACGTTCTCAAAAAATACGGCGGCAGAAATATCTTCAAGACCGCCGAGAATTCGGGCGCAAACGTCTGGTTTCGGGAACTCGGCTCGCTCAAGGGCTTTTATGTATACGAAAACAAGCGGCGTTATATCGTGATAAACGAGCATCTCGACGACGTGATGAAAACGGTAGTGTGCGCTCACGAGCTGGGTCACGATATGCTTCACAGAGAGCTTTCGGATGGCGGCATCCGCGAAAGCACGCTGTTTTTGAGCAGCAATAAGACCGAGCGTGAGGCAAATCTGTTTGCGGCGAGCGTTCTGATATCGGACGATGATTTTTTCGAGGGACTGAGCGGCACGAACAGCGCCGAAGCGTTGGCTTCGGGGTTGAAGCTTCCTGTCGAGCTGGTTGAATATAAGCTGGAGATTATGCGGTTCAAGGGCTATAAGTTCAACGGAGGCAGTCCCGACAGCGGCTTTTTAAAATGATTGAAGGGGAATTACCGTGGATATTAAGGAACAATTGAAAATTCTTACCCGCAAAACGGGAGTATCCGGCGACGAGCTTCCCGCGTCGCGAAAGGCTGCCGAGCTGTTGGAACGCTATGCCGAGGAGGTAAGCGTCGACGCTTTCGGAAACGTCACAGGCTTTGTGCGCTCGGGCGTTCCGGGCGCGAAAACGCTCATGCTGGACGCGCATATCGACAGGGTGGGGCTGATAGTTACCTATATAGACGAAAAAGGCTTTTTGGGCGTGGGCTGCTGCGGTTCTATCGACGTGAGAACACTCCCCGCGCAGTCGGTGACCGTTCACGGGAAAAGAGATATTATGGGCGTAGTTTCGACGCTGCCCCCGCATGTTCAGAAGGAAAGCGGCGCTCCCGAGATCGGCGACATTTTCATTGACGTGGGAATGACCAAAGAACGGGCTGAGCGCGAAATATCGCTCGGCGACAGAGTTACAGTGAACTCGCGCTTTTGCGAGCTTTGCGGGGACGTGATATCCGCCCCCGCGATCGACGACAGAAGCGGAGTCTGCGCGATCTTAGCGGCACTGGAGCAGCTCAAAGGCAAGCCACTCGCGTATGATCTGGCGGTGTGCTTTTCAGCTCAGGAGGAGACGGGAACGCGCGGCGTAAAGCAGGCGGCGTTCAGAATTCAGCCGGACGAGGCGATAGCGGTGGACGTATCCTTCGGAAGAACGCCCGACAGCTCCCCGAAAGACACCGCGGAGCTTGGAAGCGGTGTTATGATCGGGTTTTCGGCGTCTCTCGACAAGGGAATGTCAAACGCACTGCGAACCCTCGCCGAAAAGCGCGGTATACCGTTCACATGCGAGGTAATGCCCTCCTCAACAGGCACCAACGCCGATTCTATTGGGATATCGGGCAAAGGAGTCAAGTGCTGCACGCTGTCGTTCCCGATAAGGTATATGCACACCTCCGTTGAGATCGTGGATTTAAGAGACATTGAAGCGACTGCCCGTCTTATCTGCGAATATGTAACAGGGGGTGGCGAGAATGCTTGATAAGCTGCGCGAGCTGTGCTCTATAAACGGAGCGTCGGGAGACGAGGCGCGTGTTCGCGAATTCATCGCGAAGAATATCATAGCCGACGAGCTTTTCACCGATAATTTAGGCAACCTTATAGCCTTCAAAAAGGGTCGGTGTTCCCCTAAAAATAAAATAATGTTCGCCGCGCACATGGACGAGGTCGGATTTATGATAACCGACGTTTGCGCGGACGGCTTTCTGCGGTTTGACGCGGTCGGGGGAATAAACCCGTCGGTAGTCATTGGCAGGACGATTCGGCTGGAGAGCGGAGCTTTCGGCGTTGTGGGAACCAAGGCGATCCACCAGCAGTCCGATAGCGAACGCAAGAAAATCCCCGATTTCGGGGAGATGTTTCTCGATATAGGCGCAAGCTCGAAGGAGCAGGCTGAAACGCTTGCCCCGCGCGGCAGCTATGCGTATTTTGAGACTGATTTCTTCGAATACGGAGACGGATTCGTCAAGGGAAAGGCGATCGACGACCGCGCGGGCTGCCTTATCATGATGGATATGATAAACGGCGAGCCGGAATACGACGCGTGGTACGCGTTTACGGTCCAAGAGGAGATAGGAACGCGCGGCGCAAAGGCGGCAGCGTTCACGGTAGCGCCCGACATTGCGATAGTGCTGGAGTCGACGACTGCCTGCGATATCGCGGGAGTCGAGGGCGCGAAAAAGGTCTGCGAGCTTGGAAAAGGCGCGGTGGTATCCTATATGGACAGGTCGACCGTATACGACAGAGAGCTGTATTCGCTGGCGTTTGAAACGGCTCAAAAGCACGGGATATCCGTTCAGACAAAAACTCTTGTCGCGGGCGGAAACGACAGCGGCGCTATTCACGTCAGCCGCGGCGGAGTTCGCACCTGCGCAGTCTCCGTGCCGTGCAGATATCTACATTCGCCGTCCTGCGTGATAAAAATAAGCGATCTTGACGCGGTAAGAGCGCTTTCGGAAAAGCTGCTTTCGGCAGCCGCCGAGCTATGATAAAGCAGGTTTTTGACCCCGAGGAACTGCGAGTTCTCATAAAAAATCAAGAGAATTTTGGAATAGAAGCGCAGAAGATATACGCGCTTTTGCTTTGCTATGAAACGAAATACGATTTCTGTCGGTTTTACTCTTCCGAAAACGCGGTCTTCGCCTCGCTTTACGGGGATCATGTCGTGTGCGAGACGGGCGGCTGCGATCTTGATGATCGGGATTTTGAGGAACTCGCGGAGTTCTTTTCGTTTTGCGGATTTTCGGAGATCTTCTGTTCCGAGAAAGTCGGGGAACGGCTTTCCGAAAAGCTGGAATGCACCCCCAAAAAGCTGAATCTGATGCGGTTTTGCGGGAATATTGTTCCACGAGGAACAGAAAAAACGCCTCCGCTTAGCGAAATATTCGGGGTTTTGAAGACCGCCTTTGAGATCGTCTATGAACAGTGGTATCTCGATATGTCGCACCGCATAAGGCACGGCGTAACGCAGTTCAGGCGGCTTGACGGTGCGGTTCTGGCGATACAGCACAACTTAAACGGGAACGCGCTCTTGTCGCAGATAGCCACGCCCCCCGAGCTTCGCGGGCAGGGCAGAGCCTCGCGGCTGATAAAGGCGGTGTGCGGCGAGCTTTCGGAGAGCAGAGTTTTTGTTCTCTGCGAGGACGGGCTGCTTTCGTTCTATCAGAGGCTCGGTTTTTCGCTTCAATCGGTGAATTATCAGCTGAGTTCCCGCTGAATAAAAAATATTCAAATTTTTGAATATTTTTAATGAATTACGTTGCCTAACTGTTTGCTTCCTTAAATTTACAATTATGGAAATTCCCAAAAAATGTATGAGAAAAATCTGTTCTAGAAACAACTTTTTTTGATAAAAATATGTGGAACTTCGGCGTTTTACAAAAAATTACAATTGCAGAAAACGGCAAAAAGACGTGAATTAACGTCTTTTTTCGTGCATTTTACGGAAATTACATATTATTCTAATAATGGAATAACTTGTATGTGATTATTTTTTCACAATTTAATTCTCTCATAGATATTGACTAAATTAGTATTTTGTGGTACAATATATATGTATAAATTTGTGAAAGCGGAGATTTTGATATGGACAAAGGAAAATTAATCGTTCTGGACGGTCTTGACGGCAGCGGAAAAACGACACAGCTCGATCTGGCGGTAGGCTTTCTGAAAGAGCAGGACATTGAATGCCGCAAGCTGAGCTTCCCGAACTATGACACCATCACCGGTCAGCTCGTGGAGTGTTACTTAAAGGGCGAGATACCCTGCGAGGGCAGAAACGGGGCATACTCGGCGTCCACGCTGTATGCGATGGATAGATTTGTAAGTTATGTCACAGATTGGAAGGACTACTATGAGTCGGGGGGGATATTGCTCTCGGACCGCTACACTACGTCGAACGCGATCTATCAGCTCACTAAAGTCCCAGCCGAGGAGCGGCAGTACTTTCTGGACTGGCTGTATGATCTGGAGTATAACAAGCTGGGGTTGCCGAAGCCCGATATGGTGCTGTTTCTCGATATGCCCATCGACGTTTCGCAGAAGTTGCTTACACAGCGGTATCTCGGCGATGAAAGCAAGAAGGACATTCACGAGAAGGACGCTATGTTTTTGCGCGATTGCAGATACAGCGCGATGTTCGCGGCAGAGCGCTGGGGCTGGACTGTTTTGGATTGCGCGAAGGACGGCGGACCGCTTCCCATTGAGGATATATATGTTAAGATCTGCGATTATATAAAGGTATTGTTGAAGTATGGCTGGAGCGGAATTTAGAAAGATCGAGATAGGCGACAAGGCGCTTTGCGAGGAGCGTTTGAGAGAATCGGGCTTTCGCGGCTGCGAATACACCTTCGGAAATAATTTCGTGTGGCGGAATATCGGGCAGATAGAGATCGCTTTCGCGGAGGGGTTCTATTTCTGCAAGCAATTCTCGGGGCGGAACACGCGGTTCCTTTATCCCTCGGGAAAAGGCGAGGTAAGGCGCGCTGTGGAGCTTTTGAGAGAATACTGTGCTGAAAATGGCTTGCCGCTGAGGCTCTCCGTAAACAAAGAGACTGCCGAAAATATCCGCGCGGAGTTTCGCGAGGCTGTGATAACGCCAAACCGCGACTTTTTCGACTACGTTTATCTCGCGGAGGACTTAGAGAATCTCACGGGAAAAAAGTATCACGCCAAGCGAAATCACCTCAACCGTTTTTATGAGAACGAATGGAGCTTTGAGCCGCTGACGGCTGAGAATATCCTCGAGTGCGTTGAGATGAACAAGCGCTGGCGCGCCGAGAACGTTGACGAGTGCGGGCTTTCCCCGGATTCGGAGGAAAAGCTGGACGAGCTTTGTATCGTGGAATGCAGCTTCAAGCACTACGGAGAGCTTGGCTATACGGGCGGAGTTCTCAGAGTGAACGGCGAGGTGCAGGCGTTCACCTTCGGAGAGCCGTCGTCGGAGGACTGCTTTGTCGTTCACGTCGAAAAGGCGCTGAGGCAGTATCAGGGAGCGTATACCGCCGTAAACAGAGAGTTTGTGAAGTCCCTAAACGGCAAATACAAGTATATCAACCGCGAGGACGACGCCGGCTCGGAGAATCTTCGCAAAGCTAAGCTCTCGTATCACCCCGCTTTTATGGAGGAGAAATTCATTATCACCGATTTATAGGAGGTCACTATGATTTATGTGTTTTTAGCGGACGGATTTGAGGAGACCGAGGCTATCGCGCCCATTGATATGCTCAGACGCGCGGAGCTGGACGTGGTTACCGTGGGAATCAAAAACGACGGTGTGAGAAGCTCTCACGGGGTACCCGTGCTGTGCGACGTCACCGATATGCAGGTGGAGCTGGACGAGCGTCTGGAGATGATCGTGCTTCCCGGAGGTATGCCCGGAACGCTTAATCTTGAGGGGAATGCCGTGGTTCAATCGTCGATAGATTACTGCGTTAAAAACGGTATTCCTATCGGCGCTATCTGCGCGGCGCCGTCTATTCTCGGGAAAAAGGGGCTGCTTGACGGCAAGGAGGCTATCTGCTTCCCCGGCTTTGAGAAGTTCTTAAGCGGCGCGAAGCTCTCCGAAAAAAAAGTAGTTACAGACGGCATTTTCACCACTGCCGCGGGCGCGGGTGTGGCTGTGGAATTCGGGCTGAAGCTGGTCGAGGTGCTTAAAGGCGCGGAGGCTTCTCAGAAAATCAAAGCGGCGATACAATGCGCGAACTGAAAAGCGCTCTCCGAAAGGAGCTTATCGCGAAACGGAAAGCGATGGACAGCGGCGCGAAGTCCGCTGCCGACAGCGATATATTCGAGCAGCTGAAGCCGTTTTTGGACGGCGCGGGTTCTGTTTTCATCTACGCGTCCACCGAGATAGAGGTGGACACGAGGCGGGCTATAGGTTACTGTTTTGAGCGGGGAATTCCCGTGGCACTGCCGGTAAGCGGCGATGAGGAGCTTTCGTTCTTCTATATCAACAGCATAAGCGAGCTGTCACGCGGACGGTTCGGGATCGACGAGCCGTCGAAAACCCGCGCTGCCGTTCCCGATGAGAGGACGCTTTGCGTGGTGCCGGCTCTTTGCGCGGACGGCGAGGGGCTGAGGCTCGGATACGGGCGCGGATATTACGACAGGTTTTTAAGCGGATTTCGCGGGAAGAGTGTTATTTTATGCTATAAGGATTTCAGGCGCGAGGTTCCCGCGGAGCCTCATGATTTTAGAGCAGACTTTACTATTTTTGACGCTTGACGGAGGTCGGACATGGACGATAATAATTTCAACAATTACGACGAATTTGATAATCTTCAAAACGGTTCCGATAATTTAAGCGGCGAGCCGGAGGATCTGGGCAAGACCCAGGAGATGGAAAGCGTTCTCTTTAATAGAGAAGCCGATGAGGAGGCGCGCTCGATCACTCCCAGGGACGAGTTTATTGAGATGAATTCCGCCGACGATATGTCGAGGACGCTTCTTATGGATTCGGTGAGCGACGGCGAGGAGAGGTATGAGCCTGCCGATAATCCCGTTAAAAAACGCCGCCGCAAACATAAGAAAAAGCAGATAAACCACACAAGGACTATGGGTCAGATATTCCTGGGGGCGGTCATTTCCGTTGCGGCTATCTGTATAGGAACGGTTCTCGCTTTTAAGGTCATCGACGTTATGCGCGATATCACCGGAATGGCGAAGCAGCAAAAAGAGATGGACTTTACTATTTACGACAACACTACCCTTGACGACATCGCAGATTCCCTTTATAACAACAACATCATTTTAAGCCCCAAGCTGTTTAAGTTTTACGTCAACTACAACAGAAAAAAGCATCCCGATGAGTTCGATTTTCTGCTTGGGACATACACGCTGCGTTCTAATATGAGCTACGGCAGCATTGTCGATATGTTCAGAACCGAGAAGGAATATACCAAGACCGTGCTTGTGATGATTCCCGAGGGCGCTACCGCGGCGGATATCGGAAGGCTGCTTCAGGAAAACTACGTCTGCCGGGCCGCGGATTTCGAGCGTTACTACAAGTCTAAGCTCAGCAACTATGACTTTGAGGAGGGGATCGGCTCCGATCCTTATCGGCTTAACGCGCTGGAGGGGTATCTGTTCCCGGATACCTACGAGTTCTACGTTATCGACGACCTCAAGGCAAATCCCGCTTTCGATACCGAGGAATATGCCAAGATCGCTGCCGATACTATGTATAAGAACTTTGAAAACAAGATCACGAAGGATCTTGTCGAGCGCATGGAAGAAATGGATATGACTCTCGACGAGACGATCATTCTCGCATCGCTTATTCAGTGGGAGGGTACCAACGAGGACAATATGTCCAAGGTTTCTTCGGTATTCCACAACCGTATGAAGGATCCCGAGAAGTTCCCGAAGCTGGAGTCGGATACCACCTACACTTATATAAATCAGTGTATTACTCCAAAGATAAATGCCTCGAACATGGAGGAGATGAAGGCTATCGCGGACGCTTACGATACCTACCAGTGCGAGGGGCTGCCGCCGGGGGCTATCTGCAACCCCGGTCTGGAGGCTATCAAGGCGGCGCTTTATCCCGCGAATACGGATTATAAGTACTTCTTAACTTCCGCGGACGGCGTGTTCTACTACGCTCAGACGCTTGAACAGCATGAGAAGAATATTCAGGACGCGGCGCTTCGTGAGAATAATGACTGATTACGCGCGGAGGTGGCGGTTTGAATAAAAGAGCCGAGCTTTTGGCTCCCGCGGGAGACGAGGAGAGCCTGCTGTGCGCGCTGGATTACGGCGCGGACGCGGTATACCTTGCGGGAAAGATGTTTGGAATGCGCGCGGGCGCTAAGAATTTCGACGAGGAGGGCTTGTTCAGAGCCGTGCAGACTGCGCACGAAAGAGGCGCAAAGGTCTACATCACCTGCAACACAGTCCCCTTGAACGGAGAGATAGAGATCTTCCCCGAATTTATCGCGACTGCCCGCGACGCTAAGGTCGACGCTGTCATCGCTGCGGATATCGGTATCATCTCTATGATTCGCGAATATGCGCCCGGGCTTGCTATACACGCGTCTACGCAGACGGGGGTTGTGAACTACCGGACTGCTCTGGAGCTGTATAAAATGGGCGTTTGCCGCGCTGTTCTCGCACGCGAGGTAAACCTTGAGAATATAAAGCTCATCAGAGAGAAGATCCCGGAGGATATGGAGATCGAGGTTTTTGTGCACGGGGCTATGTGCGTCAGCTTTTCGGGGAGATGTCTGATCTCGGAATATCTGACGGGAAGAAACGCCAACCGCGGAGAATGCGCCCAGCCCTGCCGCTGGGGGTATTACCTCATGGAGGAAAAGCGTCCGAACGAGTTCTACAAGGTTTACGAGGACGAGAGCGGGTCTTATATTCTCAACGCACGGGATATGTGCATGATAGAGCATCTGGGCGATCTGCTGGACGCGGGGGTATACAGTCTTAAGATCGAGGGACGGGCTAAATCGGCGTACTATTCCGCGCTTACCACCAACGCTTACAGGGTGGCGCTGGACTGCGTTCTCAGAGGTGAGGAGCCGCCGAAGTGGGTGTATGACGAGGTGAACAAGATCAGTCACCGACCCTACTGTACGGGGTTCTTTTACGGGCATCCGAGCGAGGGAAGCGGCTCGCAGGTTCCCAATGAAATAACCAACGGCGGGCAGTATTTCGCGGACAGCGGTTATATGCGCGACTGGGACTTTGTGGGTACTGTTGATAAGTGCGAGGGCGGCACTATGTACTTAACGCAGCGGAATTATTTCACGCTGTCGGACGAGCTGGAGATACTGGCTCCCGCGAGAGAGCCTATCAAATTTGCGCCTTCGCTTATGTTCAACGAGAACGGCGAGCAGATCGACGTGGCGCGCCACGCTATGAGTAAGCTCACCATCAAGACGGATATTGACGTTCCGCCGCGTTCTTTATTGAGAAAGCGGCTGTGACTTCAGAAAGTTCGCAGAGGGAGGAATTTATGTTTAAGGATACTTCGCTTTCGTTTGACGAGCGCGTTTCGGCGCTTTTGAAGGAGCTTACGCTCGACGAGAAGCTGCTTCTTATTACCACCCGTCAGCGGGAGATCCCGCGTCTCGGAATAAATGCGGCGGTCATCGGAAGCGAGGCCGCGAGAGGGCTTGTCTGCCGAAGCGAAATGCGCGACGAGGTAAGATTCGGGGAGGCGCCGAGTACCGTTTTCCCGGAGCCGTTCGGGCTTGCGGCTACGTTTGATCCCGAGGTAATGCACGCTATGGGAACGGTTACCGCAAACGAGGCGAGGATATATCACCAAAAGAAGATGGCGTCATTGTTCTTGTGGGCGCCAACGGTTGACTTAGAGCGCGATCCGCGCTGGGGAAGGACCGAAGAGGGCTACGGCGAGGATCCTCTGCTTACGGGAAAATTGGCAGCGGCGTTTACTAAGGGAATGTACGGTGCCGATGAAAAATATGCGCGTGTTATTCCCACACTGAAGCATTTTTACGCCAACAACAACGAGGAGGACAGGACCTGCGACAACGCGTCTATTCCCATAGCTTTAAAGCACGATTATTATTTGAAGCCGTTTGAAAGGGCATTCAAAAAAGGCGGCGCTTTGAGCGTCATGACTTCGTATAATGAGATAAACGGCGTTGAGGCGATGTGCAATCCCGAGCTTACGGAGCTTTGCAAAAAGGAATGGGGGATGCTGTTTTCCGTTACCGATCTGTGGGATTTTGTTGAGAACGTCACCCGTCACAAGACCGATGTCAACCACGCGGACGCTATCGCGCGCACCTACAAAAACGGCGGCGCGGATATTATCAACGACGACTATGAGGTCGTTGAGGCGGCTGTTCGCGAGGCACTGGGGCAGGGCGCGATCTCCGAGGAGGACATCGACAGGGCTTTGTTCGGCGCGCTTAAAGCACGGTTTTTGCTTGGGGAATTCGACAGCGACTGTCCGTATAACAATATTCCTGAGAGCGAGCTTTGCAGCGACAAGAGCTATGAGATCGCGGTAAAAGCCGCGGAGGAATCCCTTATTCTTTTGAGGAACAGGCGGTTGGTGCTGCCGTTCAGCAAGAGGGAACGCGTCTCGGTCATCGGCGTTCACGCGGATATGAATTTCCGCGACTGGTATACGGGAAGCTCCGACAGAAATTCCACCATACTGGACGCTATCGTCGCTATGGTCGGCAGGGAAAACGTTACTTACGAATCGGGAAACGATATTATCGCTCTAAGAAACTCCGCTACGGGATTTTATTTCGCGGTGAACGACGAGGGCGTGCTGGTGTGCGACGCTCCGCTTATCAACGAGCGGTGCTTACTGGAGCTTTATGAATGGGGCGACGGGGAGATTTCCCTTAAATCCAAGCATTCGGGGAAGTTCCTCGGGGACTGCGATATCGTTAAAAGCTGCTCGGATACGGTTTATGGGTGGTTTGTAAAAGAGAAATTCACGCTTATCAAAAACGGGCGGGAATGTATGCTCAAAAACTGCCGCGGAAAGTTTATGCATATTACCGAAAACGGTTCTATCGCCGCGGGGGACAGCCCAAAACCGAGAAAGAACTCGCTGTTCGATATTGAGATATTCTCGTCGGGCTTGGAGAGAGTTCGCAGGGTTGCGACCGAATCGCACAACGTTGTCGTTTTCTGCGGGAATAATCCTCTGGTGGGCGCGAGAGAATGCTTTGACAGAAAGCATCTGAGGCTCCCGGAAAGGCAGCAGGCTATCGCGGACGCGGTGCTGGAGCTTAACGGAGACGCGGTGATGTTTCTGATCTCGGGTTATCCGTATGCCATCGACAACAGGTTCGCGGCTGTGATGCACTCGCCGCACGCGGGTCCCGCTATGGGAACAGCTGTCGCTCGGGCGCTGTTCGGGGATCTCTCGCCGGCGGGAAGATGCCCGATCACCTGGTATTCCTCCGAAAATGAGCTTTGCGATATCAAGGATTATAACATAATCCGCACAGAAAGCACATATCGGTATTACAACGGCATAGCGGCGTTTCCGTTTGGACACGGGCTTAGCTACACGGCGTTTCGATACAGCGCGCTTCGGCTTAACAAAAACACCTTCTCCGAGGGAGAGCGTGTGGAGGTAACTCTCGAGGTCAGCAATATCGGAAACCGCGATTCGGACGAGGTGGTTCAGCTTTATGCCGCGGCGCCGAGATTTTCGAGCGCGATTCCCAAAAAGGAGCTTGTGGCGTTCAGAAGAATTCATATTCCGAGCGGAGAGAGCGCGGAGATAACCCTGTCCTTTGCTGTTGACGAGCTTAGGCTGTGGGATATCAATACGGGTAAGTTCACGCTTTTCGGCGGAATTTACGAGCTTCAGGCGGGAGCTTCGTCGGCGGATATTCTGAGAACCTGTGAAATTCAGGTGAGCGGCGAGGATTATGAGGGGATCGACGTAACAAAGCCTGTTCCCGCGGCGGCTTCGTGGGAATACTCCGAGGCGGAATTTTGCACGGATAAGTCTCTTAACGAATACGCACTGTTTGAAAAATACGGCGGTAACATTATCTTTGAAAACTGTATTCTGAACGGCGAGGATAAGATAGAGATCATAGTTTCCAATCCCTCCCAAAAGACGAAGATCGAGGTTTCGCGCGCGGATAACGGCGCGGTTCTCGCGACTTTGGAGATCCCGCAGACGGGAGCGTTTAACAGGTTTACGGCTGTCACCGCCGATTTCGGCGAGCTGCACGGCTGTTTTAAACTGAAATTTGAGGCGGACGCTATCATGTGTCTTAAATCCTTTAGATTGTTCAAATAAGGTGAATTTATGAAAAACTCCGAGATATTTCCGTTTATTGACCACACGCTGCTTCGCGCGACGGCTACCGCCGAACAGATACGCAGGCTGTGCGAGGAGGCGTGCGCGTTCGGTACGGCGAGCGTTTGTATTCCCGCGAGCTATGTAAATCAGGTGCGCGGGGAGTTCCCCGAGCTTAAGATCTGCACGGTTATAGGGTTTCCGCTGGGGTATTCCACTACCGAGGTGAAGTGCTTTGAGGCTCGCGACGCGGTGCAAAACGGCGCGGATGAGATAGATATGGTCATCAACATCGGATGGGCTAAGGATGGGAGATTCCCCGAAATTACAAAAGAGATCGCCGAAGTAAAGCGCGCCTGCGGCGGAAAGCTCCTTAAAGTTATAATCGAGACCTGCTATCTTACCGATGAGGAGAAGATCGCGCTTTGCGGGTGCGTTACCGAGGCGGGCGCGGATTTCATCAAGACATCGACGGGCTTTGGCTCGGCGGGGGCAACGCTTGAGGATATCCGGCTGTTTAAAGATCACATCGGCGAGAATGTTAAAATAAAGGCGGCGGGTGGCATTAAAACCAAAGCCGATATTGAGGAGTTTCTGAAAGAGGGCTGCGGGAGGATAGGCACAAGCTCCGCCGCTTCTATTTCCGTCGAGGAGGAATAATAATATGAAACGAGTGTTTTTGATAGTTCTGGACAGCTTTGGCGTGGGGGAAATGGCGGACGCCGCCGATTTCGGCGATAAGGGCGCGGACACGCTACGCTCCTGCTTCAATACGGGGCATCTGGACGTTCCCAATATGAAAAAGCTGGGGCTGTTCAATATCGACGGGGTTACGGTTGGCGAGAAAGAAGCCGCTCCAATCGGCGCGTATATGCGTATCTCCGAGAGGTCTAAGGGCAAGGATACCACTACGGGGCATTGGGAAATAGCGGGGTGCGTTTCCGAAAAGGCGTTCCCGACGTTTCCGAACGGATTTCCGCCCGAAATTATTGAGAAGTTCGAGAAAGCGACGGGACGGAAGGTTCTCTGCAATCTGCCGTACTCGGGAACCAAGGTCATCGCGGACTATGGCGTTGAGCATATAAAAACAGGCGCGCTTATCGTCTACACCTCCGCGGACAGCGTTTTTCAGATCGCCGCGCACGAGGACGTGGTGCCTGTGGAAAAGCTGTATAAATACTGCGAGATCGCGCGTGAAATGCTTACGGGAGACTTTGCGGTGGGCAGAGTTATCGCGCGTCCGTTTGAGGGCGAGCATCCGTTCAGGCGTACCTCGCGGCGGCATGATTTCTCGCTTGTTCCGCCAAAGGACACCGCGCTTGATATTCTTCAAAAAAACGGGAAAGATGTTATTGGGATCGGAAAAATTTACGATATCTTCGCGGGGAAGGGAATTACTCTCTGCGACAGGGTTATCGGGAACAACGCCGATATGAAAGCGACGGACGGCTATTTTGAAAAGGACTGGAACGGGCTTTGCTTTACCAATCTCGTGGATTTCGATATGCAGTTCGGACACAGGCGCGACCCGGAGGGCTATGCCGCGGCGCTTAACGATTTCGACAGGTGGCTGGGGGATTTTATGAGCAAAATGCTCCCAGACGACGCGCTTATCATCACTGCCGATCACGGCTGCGACCCCTGTCACAGCGGCACCGATCACACGCGCGAGCATATTCCCGTGCTGGTGTACGGAAAAACGCTGAAGCCCGCTGATCTGGGCACGAGAGACTGCTTCGGCGATATCGGAGCCTCCGTTTTAGACCTGCTCGGGGTTTCGGGGAAGGTCGACGGTGAGAGCTTTTGCAAAACGATCGTCTGATAATTCTTAATTTTCTGTATTCTGAAAGGAAGTATTGTTATGAGTGAATGTACGCACGACTGCGGAAGCTGTTCCGCGAGCTGCTCGGAGAGGCAGCCGGAGAGCCTTATCGAAAAGCCTCACGCGCTTTCCGATATTAAAAAGGTAATCGGTGTTGTAAGCGGCAAGGGCGGCGTCGGAAAGTCTATGATTACCTGTCTTTCGGCTGTTTTGATGAACAGGCGCGGCTTTAAGACCGCCGTTCTCGACGCGGATATCACGGGGCCGTCGGTTCCCAAGGCGTTTGGGATAAAGGAGAAAGCAAAGGGCGACGAGACCTCTATATTCCCCGTAATAACCAAAAAGGGGATCAAGATAATGTCGGTGAATCTGCTGCTGCGCGACGATACCGAGCCTGTCATCTGGCGCGGTCCGATTATTGCGGGAACGGCAAAGCAGTTCTGGACGGACGTTATCTGGGACGACGTGGATTATATGTTTGTGGATATGCCGCCGGGAACGGGTGACGTTCCGCTGACGGTGTTCCAGTCGATACCGCTGGACGGGATCATCGTCGTTACCTCGCCGCAGGAGCTGGTTTCTATGATCGTCGGAAAGGCGGTCAAGATGGCGAATATGATGAACGTTCCTATTATCGGACTGGTGGAGAATATGAGCTACGCGCTTTGTCCCGACTGCGGAAAGCATATAAACGTCTTTGGGGAGAGCCACATCGACGATACCGCCACTAAGTTCGGGTTGAAGGTTCTGGCGAAGCTGCCTATCGACCCGGAGCTTGCGAGGCTTGTGGACAGCGGGCTGCTGGAGCTTACCGAATCGGACGCCGCCGAGCCTATCGCAGACGCGGTTGAGGAGTTTTGCAGGTGAGTATTCTTTACACGGAAGAACGCTCTTTTACCGCCGAACAGCTTGAAAGGCTATTTCTCTCTGTTGATTGGGAAAGCGGAAAGTTCCCCGAAAGGCTGAAAAAGGCGCTTGATAACTGCGGCGCGGTGTTTTCGGCATGGGACGGTGAGAAGCTCGTCGGGCTTGCAAACGGTATTGACGACGGAGAAATGACGGCTTATGTGCATTATCTGCTTGTTGATCCGGATTATCAGGGGCAGGGGATCGCGACAAGGCTTCTGGAGCTTATGAGGAAAAGGTACAGGGGATATCACCACTTCTTTCTGGTGGCTGAACATAAAGAGCTTGTCGGATTCTACGAAAAGCAAGGCTTTACGGAGCAGTCGGATACAAGCGTAATGCTTTTTAATGAACACAATGATGAATGAGACTAATAAGGGCGACAGAGCATACGAGAATTTTCTGAAAGGCTATAACTGCACGCAGGCGGTTGCTGTGGCGTTCGCGGAGGAGCTGGGGCTTGACGAGCAGACCGCCGCGCGGCTGTCGGGCGGCTTTGGCGGCGGTATCGGCAGAATGAGAGAGGTCTGCGGGACTTTCTCGGGGGTCGTGATGGTGTTGAGCGCTTTGTACGGGTATTCCGACCCGAAGGACGTCAACGCTAAAAAGGCTCTTTATGAGAAGATCCGCGAGGTTGCCAAGCGTTTTAAGTCCGAGAACGGCAGCATCATCTGCCGCGAGCTGCTGGGGCTTGACAGAATGGAGGATTCCGCCGCGCCGGAGCCGCGCACTCCCGAATACTACAAAAAGCGTCCCTGTCCCGAGCTGTGCCGCTCGGCGGCGAGGATCCTGGAGGAGTTTATTCGGGAGAACAGCTGAGGTATTCTATGAATTATAAAAAGAAGAGAGTAATCAAAGATGTGGTTCTCGCTCTTGTATTAATTATTGTTATATATGGTACTCCTTTAGGCTGTGTCCAATATGCTCATTGTGTGAACAACCGTGCCGCCTATGGGGTGTTGGAAAATAATCTGAGCGACATATTTGAAGAATATGACGGATTATTTACCCCAAAAAGTGCACGTTTTCAAGGCAACCATGACAGCGGATATGAATTCTATATAACGTACAACGGTCGGACGGAGGATTTTTTTGATTTCTGTGTGGAGTTTTTCTTATCTTCACAAGATGTTATTTATAGGAGAGACCGTGATTATTTTATAATTAAAAGCAAAGACGACAGGTATTATTTCGCCAAGCGAGGGAATCATTTCAGCACCGATTATTTCACGGACGATTATTCCGCGCTGGAGAAGCTTAACGCTATACGAGAAATTGACGGTTTTATGATCGACGCTCGGAAGCTCACCGACGAGCAGCGGGAGCGCTTGATCTCGATTAAAGATGATTATTCCTTTAAAACTGTAATTTATACAGAGTGAAAATGATAATCAATATCAAATTGGGTTTGTTTTACAAATTTTCTATTGACTTTTTGGGAATTATGTGCTATTATATTATTAGTTGCGTTTAACCGTGTATAAATAACGCGCAACGGGGCTCTCAAAATGCCTTGGGAGCAACTTTTAAATTGTTGAAATCAGGTGATTTAATGAACACGATATACGTTGATAACGCTGCGACTACTAAGATGTCAAAAACAGCGATCGATGCTATGATGCCGTTTTTGGAGGGTACCTACGGGAATCCGTCCTCGCTGCACACGGTAGGACAGCTTGCGGCGGAGGCTCTTGTTAAGGCCCGGCAGGAGGTTGCGGAGTGTCTGGGTGCTGACGTTAAGGAGATATACTTTACCTCCGGCGGAAGCGAATCCGACAATCAGGCGCTTATCACCGCCGCCGATCTGGGGGCGCGTAAGGGAAAGAAGCACATTATTTCCCAGAAAACAGAGCACCACGCTATTCTTCATGCGCTTAAAAAGCTGGAGAAGCAAGGCTTTGAGGTTACGCTGCTTGACGTGGACGGCGAGGGGTATGTTTCCGCGGAGGACGTTCGCAAGGCTATCCGCGAGGACACTATAATGGTGACGATAATGGCGGCGAACAACGAGATCGGCACTATTATGCCGATAAAAGAGATCGCGGCTGTATGTAAGGAAAAGGGCGTGCTGTTCCATACGGACGCTGTTCAGGCGGTCGGGCATATTCCGCTGAATGTCAAGGATATCGGCTGTGATATGCTGTCGCTTTCGGCGCACAAGTTCCACGGACCTAAGGGCGTGGGCGCGCTGTACGTTCGCAAGGGAATGTTTCCGTCTACTCTCATCGAGGGCGGAGCGCAGGAGCGCAGCCGCCGCGCGGGTACGGAAAATATCGCGGGTATTTCCTCGATGGCTGCGGCTATGAAAGAGGCAGTCGCGAAGATTCCCGAAAATACGCCGAAGCTCATTAAAATGCGCGACAGGCTTATCGAGGGGCTGGCGGAGATCCCGCACTCGATCCTTAACGGTTCCAAAACAAACAGGCTCCCGGGAAGCGTGAATATGTGCTTTGAGGGGATCGAGGGGGAGAGCTTGCTGCTGCTGCTCGACGCTAAGGGTATCTGCGCGTCGTCGGGATCGGCGTGTACCTCGGGTTCGCTTGACCCGTCGCACGTTCTGCTGGCTATCGGCAGACCGCATGAGGTGGCGCACGGTTCGCTGAGACTGACGCTTTCGGAGGAGAATTCTCCGGAGGAAATGGAGTTTATTATCAAATCGGTGAAAGAGGTTGTGGAGTATCTGCGCCGTATGTCACCGATCTGGCAGGATCTGCAGGAGGGAAAGAGACAATATGTTATACAGTGAGAAGGTTATGGATCATTTTACCAATCCACGCAACGTCGGAACTATGGACAATGCCGATGGCGTAGGCGAGGTCGGAAACGCTAAGTGCGGCGATATTATGAAGATATTCCTCAAAATCGAGGACGATGTTATCACCGACGTAAAATTCAGCACCTTTGGCTGCGGCTCGGCTATCGCAAGCTCGAGTATGGCTACCGAGATGATCAAGGGGAAGCCGATCTCGCAGGCTCTCGAGCTTACCAACAAGGCTGTCGTTGAGGCGCTTGACGGGCTGCCCGCGCATAAGCTCCACTGCTCGGTTCTCGCAGAGGAGGCTGTGAAGGCGGCTGTCAAGGATTACTACGACAAGAACGGTATCGAATACGATCCCGAGCAGTTCGCTCAGATGCACGACTGCGAGCACTGCGGGGAATAGTTTTTTCTTGGGGGTGACTTTTTTGAAAAAAAGTCACCCCCAAACCCCCTTCAAAAAACTTTCTCTTTTTGTTTTTTAATACTTTATGAATCTAAAAAATGAAAGGAAATCATTGTGAAAAAGATCACAAAGGAGCAAATTGATACAGAGTACAGGCACTATGTTTATAGGGAAATAGGTCTCATAAAAGGCTACAAGCTGATAAACGAGACAAACGAAAACGACGGTATAGTCATTAACGACATAAAAATTGAAATCAACCTTGAAAGCGATATTGGAAAAGAGTTTTATAACGAGATAAAAGATAAGTTTAAGCCTGAAAACCTGAAGCCGAAATATGCGACCTCTGCAAATTACGTTTATACAGAGCAGGAGATTGACGGAATAATGAACATAGGCATTAAAATTCTTACAAATAAAGCAAATCCCAAAGAGGTCATTGCGAAGAAAAAATTGCTGCATAAAATTAATAAATATACATAAAAATCCCCGAAGACGGCAGAGCGTACTTCGGGGATTTTCTTATTTGAAATATTCGTCGAGGTATTTTTCAAATGCTTTGGGGTCGGACTTTAACTTTTGCTTTAGTGCGTCCGCGGCTTGTTCGTTTTCGACGGTAAGGGAGAGGTAGTACTTTTGCTGCGCGGTGTTCTCGTCATTTATCGTGACGCCTACCGTGCAGGTATCGTCGGGGTTCTTGATATAACGCACAGCAAGGAACGTTCCCTTTTTCTTCATTGCGTCGCGGGTATACACTCGGACGGCTTCTTTGAACATCTTGTCGCGTACCGACAGCGGAAGCGTCGCTCCGAGAGCGCGCGCGGCTTTTATTCCCAAAGACGTGTTATTGTAGAATATCTCGCCGTCAACGTCGGTTTCCTCGCACAGATGCCCGATCTTTTCGAGAGCCTTTGTGAGATCGAAGTAGTTCACCGCGTCTTCAAGCGAAGTGATCTCGATCAGCTGGCTTTTCGACAGCGGACAGCCGAGCGAGTATATCAGGTGACAGATCAGCACGCAGATATCGTCGGTCTCTTCAATGCGTATTCTCGGAATTTCCACAAGATCACCTCAAATTTTTGGGTCGCGAAGCAGGGCGGACAGCAGCGCTATATTCATCGCTGCCTCAACGCAGGGGACGGCTCTCGGTACAACGCAGGGGTCGTGTCTGCCTTTGATCGCAAGCAAGCGCTGTACGTTTTCCTTGAAATCGACGCTGTTCTGCGGGCGAGAGATGGACGGAGTGGGCTTGAACGCCGCTCGGAAAATTATCGGCATTCCGGAGCTTATTCCCCCTAAAATTCCTCCGTGATTGTTGGTTTTGGTGAGGATCTCGCCGTTTATTACCGTGAAATCGTCGTTGTTTTCGCTGCCGAACAGCTCCGCGCAGGAAAAGCCGTTGCCGAACTCTATCCCTTTGACGGCAGGGATCGCGAACACGAGCTGCGAGATGATATTCTCCAAGCCGTCAAGCATCGGAGAGCCTATTCCCGCGGGGAAGCCGACTGCGGCGCACTCGACTATGCCGCCGACGCTGTCGAGATTCTCTCTTGCGTTTGCTATAACCTCGCGCATCTGCGTTTCGGCTGTATCAGAGATCACGGGGAAGGCGCGTGTTTTCACCGATTCAAGCTGTTTTGCGGTGACGTTCACGGGGTCGAAGCTCTCGTCACAAACATTCTTTATCGACTTGATATGCGCTCCGACGGTTATCCCGCGGCGTTCGAGTATCTGGGCGCAGACTGCTCCCGCAAAGCACAGGGGGGCGGTTATTCTTCCGGAAAAGTGACCGCCGCCGCGAGGGTCGTTGGCTCCTTTATAGCGAAGAAATCCCGTGTAATCGGCGTGGGCGGGGCGCGCGATGTGCGAGATGTTCCCGTAGTCGCCGGAATGCTGATCGGTGTTGAAAATCACTGCGGCAAGCGGCGTGCCGGTGGTTTTTCCCTCGTAAATTCCCGACAGAATTTCGGGAACGTCTTTTTCGCTTCGGGTGGTGGAGGTGCCGTCCTTTTTCGGCGCGCGGCGTGCCATAAACGCCGCGATCTTATCAAGGTCTATCTCCTCGCCGGCGGGAAGATTGTCGAGTACTACTCCGATGCCTTTGCCGTGGGATTCTCCGAAAAGCGAAATGTTTATTCCGCCGTTGTAACTTGATGACATACGCGCTCCTTTTCCGGGGGAAACCTTTCTGAAGAAAGGTTATCCCCCGGACCCCTTTCCAAAGACTTTCATATTTTTGAAATAATCTTTATAGCTCTACAATTTCTCCGCCAAGACTTTTGTACACCTTGAAGAAGTTCGGAAACGATTTGCTGACGCACTCGGCGCCGCGAATCATCAGCGGCTGTTCGCAACGCGTCGCCGCTATCGCCATTGACATCGCTATTCTGTGGTCGTTGTAGGAATCGACTTCGCCGCCTTTTAGCGTTTCTATTCCCTCGATTTCAATGGAATCCTCGGACGCTTTTACCTTGCCGCCTATTCGGTTTAGGCAATCTTCCATTGCGGCCAGGCGGTCGCATTCCTTTATCCGAAGGCGCGCGACGTTTGTGAGACGGCTTTTTCCATTGCCAAAGCAGGCGAGCACCGTAAGTATCGGCACCAGATCGGGAATGTCGGAGCAGTCTATTTCAAAGGGGGCGCCTGTTCTGTTGAAATTCTCGCAGATCTCGGTGATTTTTTTGTCGCCTTGCAGCGAGTCTGCGTTAAGCCCGTTTATTTCAAGCCGGGAGCCGAGGGAATTCGCCGTGTAAAAGAACGCCGACTGAGAATAATCACCCTCGACCGCTGCCGAAAACGGCTTGAAGGTTTGTCCGCCGCGGACGGAATAGCCGCGCGGTGTTTCTGCAACCTCGCAGCCGAAGTCACGCAATACCCCCAGAGTAATATCAACATACGGCTTGGATTCTAAGTGTGACTTTAGAACTATTTCGCTGTCGCCATTCAGCAGCGGCAATGCGAACAGCAATCCCGTGATAAACTGCGAGGAGATACCGCCGTCTATTTCAAAGCTACCTGCGGTGAGCTTTCCTGAAACGGAGCAGGGGAGCGATTCGCCGCTTTTTGCTTTCCCGAAATCAAACGTGATGCCGTGCGCGGGGAATTCCTCCAAAAACGGGGTGATGGGGCGTTGGGGGAGCTTTCCTCTGCCGATGAACTCGGCTGTTGTTCCCAGAGCGCAGGCTACCGGTATCAGAAAACGCAGCGTGGAGCCGGATTCGCAGCAATCGAGCAGGGCGGTTTTCGGGGGGCTTTTTATTCCCTCAATCAAAGCAACGCCGTATTCAAAATCAATTTTCGCGCCCAATGCTCTCATACAGTCTATTGTCGCCAGGATGTCCACGGAAGGGGAGAGGTTGGTTATCTTTGAGCTGCCGCGGCTTAGCGACGCGGCTATTATCATTCTGTGAGCGACGCTTTTTGACGGGGGAACGGTGACGCTGCCGCTAAGTTTTTTCGGCGTGATCCTTATATCCATATATTCTCCTTAAGATTTGAGAAATTCGGCGTATTCCTCGACCGACATTTTTACGACTTCGCTCTTTCCTATGTCGGAGCAGATTACGATATTCATGCCGCTTGCGAGGTGCTTTTTATCGCGCAATGACAGCTTATAAAGCTCGTGCATACTGTCAAGCGCGGGGTCGGTTATCGGAAGTCCGCATTTTAAGAGCAATGCGTCCAGCTTGTCGGCAACTCCCGGCTTCGTCATTCCGCGGCGCTCGGCTATATGCGTAAATACGCTCATTCCTATCGACACCGCGCAGCCGTGGGTGAGCCCCGTGTAATTGTAGTATTTTTCAAGGGCGTGCGCTAAGGTGTGCCCGAAATTCAGCAGCATACGCTCTCCTTTTTCGCGCTCGTCGTTCTCTACGACCTTTCCTTTGATGGAGACGTTTCGCTTCATTATATCGACGATATTCTCTTTGATATCCTTTGTGGAAAGTATTTCGAAAAGCTCTGCGGATCTTATCATTCCGTGCTTTACGACCTCAGCCATTCCGTCGGAAAAGAACTCGGGAGTGAGCGTATCGAGTGTATCGGTGTCGCAGATAACAAGTTTCGGCTGGTGGAAAGCTCCTACCAGATTTTTGCCGCCGCTTATATCTACGGCGGTCTTTCCTCCGACAGAGCTGTCCGCCTGGGATACTACCGTTGTGGGAATCTGAACGAAATCAATTCCGCGCATATATGTTGCCGCAGCGTAGCCCGCCGTGTCTCCGACTACTCCGCCGCCGAGGGCTACTATAAAATCGGAGCGCGTGTAGCCGTTCTCCGCCAGAAAATCGTAAATTGAGAGCAAGGTAGAGTGGCATTTCGACGCTTCGCCGTGCCTGAACACGAATTTCTTCGGGGAAAAGCCCGCGTTTTCAAGCGAGCTTAGCACGCGTTCTCCGTAATATTTATCTACGTTGTCGTCGGTAATGACGGCTGCCTTACCTGATTTCTTTATGTTCGCGATAAGCTCGCCGGTTTTGTCAAGGATACCTTTATCTATCAATATCTCATAAGAGGTGCTTGCGTTTACCGTTACTTTTTCCATATATCTCCCTCCGTACACATATATTTTATTGTAACATATATTCCCACAAAATTCAAGTATTTAATTCAAAAAAATACCGCGCAGGGGAGTGCCTGCGCGGTTTTGTTTTAACGGTTTTTCTTTTTGAGAACGAACTTGCCTGTAAGGTTGCGAAGCTCCATCGCCTGGCTGTTAAGCTGTTCGCTGGACGCCGCGGACTGCTCGGAGGTTGCGGCGTTGGTCTGTACAACGCTGGATATCTGCTCGATACCGACGTCTACCTGCTCGATCATCGCTGCCTGCTCCTTGCAAGCCTTGGAGATCTCGTCGATGAGCTTTACTGTCTGAGTGGTTACCTCGTAGGATTCGTTAAGCGCTTCGGCGGTCTCGTTCGCGATGCCGGAGCCTGCGTTGACTGCCTTGATACACTGTTCGATAAGGTCTGTGGTGCTCTGGGCTGCTTCGGCGCTCTTGGACGCGAGATTGCGAACCTCGTCCGCTACTACCGCGAAGCCCTTGCCGGACGCGCCCGCTCTTGCGGCCTCGATCGCGGCATTGAGCGCGAGGATGTTCGTCTGGAACGAAATGTCTTCGATTGTCTTGATAATATTGCTGATCTCGTTGGATTTTTCGGAAATATGATTCATCGCGCGAATCATTCCCTTCATGTGCTCGTTGGAGCTATCCATCTTTTCGCCGGCGGATTCTGCCTTGGTGTTTGCTTCCGCTGCGTGATTTGCGTTCATCGCTACCTTGTCGTTGAGCGTTGCTACGATGCTTGCGAGTTCTTCAATAGAGGACGCCTGCTGGGTGGTTCCGGACGCGAGAGCGGTCGCTCCGTCGGAGATCTGGTTTGCGCCCTGATTTACCTGCATTGCCGCTATATTGATCTGTTCCATCGTTTCGCTGAGGCGTGTGGACAGGTGATCCAGAGCGTCCATAATCTGAACGAAATCGCCGCGGAACTCGATATTGCGGTATACGTCGAAGTTGCCCGCGGAGAGTTCCTGACAAATTCTGGATATTTCTCCGACATAGCCGTTGAGAGAGGCGATCGTGCTGTTGATAGCGTTCGCGAGCTGTCCCGTCTCGTCCTTGGATTTGTGGTCTACGCTTACCTTGAGGTCGCCCTCGGATACTTTTTGCATTGCTACGAGTATTTTCTGGATCGGGTTTACGATGTCATTTGTCGTCAATATGATGAGAAGGGTTCCGATGGATATTACGACTGCCGCTATTACTAATGTTGCGATGATCGCGGCATAGGTGCTTCCCATATACTCGGAGGTCTCGGTGGTGCAGACGAATACCCAGTCGTCGGAGTTGTCGATCTCGCAGAACGCGCCGAACTTTTCTACGCCTTGTACCCTGTACTTTTTGAAGAGGGTGTCGTCGTAGGTTTTAAAATGCTCGTAGGCTTCCTTCTGGATCTTCGCTATCTCGGCATAGCCGGGATCGCCGGAGGTGATGTGATTGGTCTGGCTGGTTACCAGGCTGTAATCGGGGTGAGCTATGTAGGTTCCGTTCTTATCGAGGATATACGAGATTCCCGTTTCGCCTACGTCAATGGAGTCAACTAAATTTGAAAGGAACTGAGCGTCGATTCCCAAATATACGCCGCCGATGACCCTGCCGGTGTCAACCGCGTTCTCTCTTATCGGCGCTATCATCAAAATAACCCACTGTCCGTTAAGATTGATCGGGGTGGTGATTACGACCTCGCCGTTCTTCAGGCGGCTGTAATACGCGCTTTTAGAAAAGTCTACGCCGCTGTTTGTCATGCCGTTTTCATCAATGAAGCCGTAAATGCTGGCGTTGTATTTCTCGGCTCTGCTCTTGAGTATCTCGAGCTTGCGTTCTTCGGTGGCGGTTTTGCTGGAAAACACGGAGTTCAAGCCCAGCTCTGTTGCGATTGCCTTAGTTTGTCCGAGACGGTTGGTTACCGCTTGGTTCGCCTGCTCGGCTATTACCTGCATATTATCGCTCAGCACCTGAACAGATATGGTATAGTTCATTACACTTCCAACTATTCCGATCACGGCTATTCCTAACGTCAACAAAAGCAGTATTCGGAAAAGGATCTTTCCCTTTAAAGTGTTAAACATTTCTTTACCTCTTTTCATTAATTTCCGTGGGATCGCACTTAAAAATTTAAGTCAACTTATATTATATCATATTTATATTTACTCGTCAATATATTTTTGGAATTTTTATTCCCGAAAACGATTATTTGCGCTTGTTGGGCTATTCGTTTTTTTCACCGGGAGCGACGCCGGAAAGGGGATTTTGATTCACGGCGTTTTTCATCTGAGCACTGGAAACATGCGTGTAGATCTGGGTCGTGTTGAGGTTCTCATGACCGAGGACGTCCTTTAAAACACGCACATCTACGCCATTCTGATACATTAGCGTTGCGGCTGTGTGGCGGAGCTTATGCACAGAAAGTCCCATATTATCAAGTCCGCAGCTTTTGAAGCATTCCTCGACAATCTGCTGGACGCGGCGATTTGATATCCGCGTTCCGCGGCGACTCAAAAACAGCGCGTCTTCACGGGTATTCATATCACGGCAGCCGGCAGCCTGACGCGAAGAGGGGTCGGTTTCCTCGGGCGCGAGATACGCTTTATACGCGTTTATGCAGGCTTGGTTTAAGTAAATTATTCGCTCCTTGCTGCCTTTACCGAGGACTTTGAGAGTATAGATCTCGTTTCCGTCGGTATCATGCGTGCTGCGTATGTCCTTTAAATTGATCCCGACAAGCTCGCTCAAACGCATTCCGCAATTCAGGAAAAATACCACGATGCAATAATCGCGCTTCTGATCGGGCGTGTCGATATGCGTGAGCATTTCCAGAGCCTGCTCTAGCGTCAGATACTTCGGCAATGCAGCCTTGGGCGACGGCAATTCCAGATTCGCCATGGGGCTTACTTTAAACATGTGCTTATTGTTCGTCAGGAATTTATAAAACTGGCGCAACGCGACTGCCTTGCGGTAACGCGCTTTCTGATCGTTGGATCTCTCGGCTTTCATATACAACAGAAACTCCTGCGCGAACTGCAGATCAACCGACATTATATCCTCGTCGGTCATGTCGGATATGTCTATTTCCGAAAAATCATCCGGATTCTCGGACGCGCGGCCTTGCTTTACCTTCAAATATCTGAAGAACGAACGAAGATCGGTATAATAATTCTTTACCGTAAGTTCGGAGCGGCCTTTGACGATCTGCAAATAATACAGATAGTCCTTTAAAGACTGCGGCGCGTTATCATAATTGTTTTTATTCATATTGAGCGTTTCGCCTCCACTCTATTGCGTAAAATTTCTATTTTACGCAATTTACTGTGTGTTTCCCTTTTTGATTATTGTAGCATATACCTAAGGAAATTTCAAGAGTTTTTAGGTTTGAGGATTATTTGCGGAGATTTTATTCGGAGAGAATGTGTCCCGAAAAAATAAAAAGTAGTCTAATAAATTTTTTGATTAAAAAATTGTGTATTATATTTTAATTTTCATCGAGTGATTTTTAAAATAATTAATTAAAATTTTTCTTGATCGAAAAAATTTTTTTAAAAAATTTTGATCGGTATTTTACTCGAAAAAAAATTTGAATTTCGCAAAAATTTTCTCCGATAAAATCAAAAATATTCTATAATATCAAAACGCGCGAAAGCGTAGTATTATGCGGACTATTGAGCGTTTTGCGTTTTGAACTTTTGATTTAGATAAAATCAAAAACGTGCGGATTTCTTCTCATTTTATTCTGTGTTTTTTACAAAATTTTTTGATAAAAAAATATTTTTTTATACTATTTACGCAAAAAACAGTTGAAATTTTTTTTAATATATGTTATTATATAATTATCAAACAAAAAAGTTTTTTCTGTTTTTGCAGGAAAACCATTCGAAAGGATCTTATTATGATGAATTCAAAGAAGCCCGAGGAAAAAAAGGTTGCTGAAGCGACGGCTGCTACTGCGGAAAAGAAAGTCGCTGCGGCTAAAGAGCCTGTGAAGGCTGCTGCATCGGATGCCGCTAAGCCCGCTGCAAAGAAACCCGCTGCTAAGAAGACTGCAGCTAAGAAACCTGCGGCTAAGAAGGCTCCTGCAAAGAAAGCTGCGGCTAAAAAACCCGCTGCTAAGAAGACTGCTGCCAAGGCTGCCGCTAAGCCCGCTGCAAAAACTGCCGCTAAACCCGCAGCTAAGAAGACTGCCGCTAAGAAGTCCGCTGCTAAAAAGCCGGCTGCCAAGAAGACCGCAGCTAAGAAGGCTCCCGTTGTAACTATCGATACCATCTGCAAGAAGCTCGATAAGAAGATCTCTAAGGCTAAGGCTGCTTCCATCAAGGGCAAGATCGCCGTTGATATCGAGGTTTGGGGCTTTGCTGACGGTTCCAACGGAAAAATGTACGTTGAAGTTAACGAGGGTAAGGTTACCGTTTCCCCGTTCAGCTATGACGCTAAGGACTTCAGGGTTTCTCTGAGCTTCGCTAATGCGTCCGCTTTCGTTGACGGTAAGATCACTCTCAAGGCTCTGTTGGAATCCGGCGATTTCTATGCTGAGGGCAACATCGCTGCCGCTGCTAAGATCGCTTCGATTTTCTGATCGGCTGTATATTTTAATGCTTTACTTAAAACGGCGCGGTATTTTTATCGCGCCGTTTTGGTGTTTTAACCGCTATGGCGTAATTGTTTTATTTTTAAAACAGTTTTCTTATTGTTAAAATTTGTCGTTTTGCACAAATATACGGTTGAAATATCGTGAAAATAATGAATTGATTTAAAGCTGTTTTTTCTTTATAATATAAGTATATAGCTTATTCTCGATTTGTTTCTTTTTTAACAATTTGGGATGTCGTTCTCTATAAAATACCTTTTTGGAGGAGATAAATATGGTACATGTAAAAGAGGAAAAATGCATCGGATGTAACGCGTGTATTCGTGCCTGCCCTATCCCCAACGCGAATCTTTACGACGGAAGCGTTGTAAAGATCAATAACAAGGAATGTATCCGCTGCGGTGAGTGCGTTAAGAGCTGCCCTCACGGCGCAAGATATTATACCGATGATCTCGAAAAGGTATTGGAGCTTATCAAGTCGGGTCAGAGGGTTTCCTTTATCGTTGCCCCCGCTATCAAGACCGCTATGGACGGTACCTGGCGTCATGTTCTTCAGTGGTTTAAGGATCAGGGCGTTGCCGATATTTACGACGGCTCTTTCGGCGCGGATATCTGTACATATATGCACGTTCAGTACCTCAAGCAGCATCCGGGTTCTAAGATCATTTCTCAACCGTGTGCCGCTATCGTGAACTATGCCGAGCTGCATAAGCCCGAGCTTATCAACCACCTTTCCCCTGTTCATTCTCCCCTGCTTTGCTCGGGTGTTTATGTTCGCAAGTATCTTGGCAACAACGATATTCTGGTAGGTCTTACTCCGTGTATCGCTAAGACCGTTGAGTTTGAGAACACGGGTATTTATTCCTATAACATTACCTTCAGAAGAATTACCGAGTATATGAGAGAAAAGGGCATCACTCTTTCCCACGGACACAGCCCGTTTGAGTTCTCCGCTTCGCGCGGATTTGACGGCGCGTTCTACCCTATCCCCGGCGGTCTGAAGGAATGTCTGCACGTTTATGACCCCGAGCTGCTGGTTGCTACCTCGGAGGGCGTCAACAAGGTTTACGACGACCTGGATCACTATCTGGATACCGATAAGAGCCATGTTCCCGCGGTTTACGATGTTCTCAGCTGTGAATTCGGCTGCAACACCGGCGCCGGCGCGCGTGAGTCCGTCAACACCTTCAACGCTTATGATATCATGGTCCACGCGAGAAAATGGAGCACTAAGAGAAGCGCTAAGGAGCGTTTCCATACAAAGATATTCAAGACCCTGAAGCTCGAGGACTTCTTGAGAGGTTATCAGAACAGATGCACCACTCAGAGACCCACCGAGGCTCAGCTCGACGAGGTTTACAAGTCGATGGGCAAGTTTACCGAGACGGAAAGAAATATCAACTGCCACGCTTGCGGTTTCAAGAGCTGCCACGATATGGCTATCACCATTTTCTACGGCAACAACAATCCCAACAACTGTATGGTTTACGAAAAGAACCATATGCACCAGCTTGCTCAGAAGATCGAAAAGCAGAACGCAGAGCTTGCAAACATGGTTATGGAGATCCATCAGTCTATGGCTATGCTCACCGACAAGAGTGCGCGTATTCTTGAACAGGCGGAACAGAATACCTCCAAGAACGAGAGCATCAAGAACGATATGAACCTGCTGGGCAACAATATCGGCGGTATTCAGACACGCGCTAACGATATCGCGGAGTATGTTTCCAAGATAAGCGTCAGCATCGGCGAGTATGAGAAGATCCTCGCGAAGATCAAGAGCATTTCCGAACAGACGAATATCCTCGCTATCAACGCTTCTATCGAGGCGGCAAGCGCGGGACAGTTCGGTAAGGGCTTCGCGGTTGTTGCGGGCGAGATCAGAACGCTTGCTGTAAGATCGGCGGATACTTTGAAGGCTGCCGAGCACCACACCAACGAGATCCTCAGCAATATCGACGGCATCAAGGACGCTTCGTCGGTTATTGTGGGCGACGTTGACAGCACTAAGGACAATGTTGTTAACACAGACAGCGCCGTTGACGACCTCAACAAGAGCCTCGCGTTCATCAACAGCAGCGTTTCGGAGATCACGGATATTATCAAGAACGTATCCAATATCGCTTCCGCTTTGCAGAATACATAAAAAATCAAAAGGGGGACATTTCGATGTCCCCTTTTTTCTTAGGATTTTTTAAAGGAACACCTTTCGGTGTTCCCTTTTTTTGGACTGTCGATAACCCCTCATCTGCGTTGTCAACCGCATAGCGGCAGCCACAAAGGCTAGCAGCTATACGGTTTCCTAGCAGCTGGGGGCTTCTTCTCGGCAGTCCATTATTCTTAGTTAAAAAATGATCACGTTATGCTCTTACCCTGCCACGTATTGCTCCGATTGCCGAAAAGACTGCGAAAAACGCTATATTCACGCAGACTATCGAGGCTCCGCAGGGGGTGTCGGCGGCGTAGGAAATTATCATTCCCATTATAAACGCAGCTACGGAAATTGCCGCGGAGCACAGCGTTACCGAACGGAAGCTCTTGAAAACGCGCATTGAACACAACGCGGGGAATATTATCAGGCTGGAGATCAGCATACTGCCCATAAGTCTCATGCCTATTACTATTGTCACCGCCGTGAGGAGCGCTATGAGCATATTGTAAAGATCGACGCGGATCCCCGTGGCTTTCGCGAAGCTCTCGTCAAAGGTGATCGCGAATATCTTTGTATAGAACAGAATGAACATCACAAGCACCGCAGACGTTAAAACTACGCTGGTTATCACGTCGCCTTTGCTTACCGATATTATCGAGCCGAATAGGTAGCTGTTTATGTCGATGTTCATTCCACGTGACATGGAGACTGCCATAACGCCGATCGCAAGCGCGCTTGTCGATATCAACGCTATCGCGGCGTCGCCTTTGATCTTTCCGCTTGAGGATAGCCGTAACAGCAAAAATGCCGCAAGAATTACCACGGGGATCGCCACCGCCATGGGGGCTAGGTTCATTACCGTTGCAACTGCCAGTGCGCCGAAGCCGACGTGCGACAATCCGTCGCCGATCATGGAATAACGCTTGAGCACTAGGCTTACTCCCAAAAGAGACGCGCACAGGGACACCAATACTCCCACTATCAGAGCGCGTACCAATATCGGCGCTGTGAAGATCTCGGATATTATTTCATCCACGCTCTGTTTCCCCCTTTAAAAAGTTCGCGGCATCGCTTTTCATAAATTCCGCGGTGGTTCCGAAAAAGCAGTCATCTTCCCTCATACACAAGACGTGGCTTGCGTATTTCAGCGCCGCCGACATATCGTGCGTTACCATAATAACCGTAACTCCGCTTTGATTGATCTCGGATATCAGCCCGTAAAGCTCGGCTGTTACCATGGGGTCGAGTCCGGAGACAGGTTCGTCCAAAAGCAGCAGCTTCTTTGTCGCGCATAATGCACGCGCTAACAACACTCGCTGCTGCTGACCGCCCGATAATTCGCGGTAGCTGCGGCTTTTAAGCTCGGATATTCCGAGACGCGACATATTCTCTAACGTGAGCTTGCGTTCTTTGACGGAATAGAACGGGCGGATCCCACGGGAATTTAAGCAGCCGGAGATCACCACCTCGTAAACACTTGCAGGAAAATCGCGCTGGGCGTTTGTCTGCTGCGGAAGATAGCCTATCTCCTTTTGAAGAAGACCGTCTCCGAATGTGATAGCGCCCACCGAGGGCTTTTTTAGTCCCAACAGCGCTTTTATCAATGTGCTTTTGCCGGAGCCGTTTTCTCCGACGATGCACAGATAGTCGCCGCTGTTTACCTCGAAGCTGAGATTTTCTATTACCGTCATATTTTCATACGACATACTCAGATTTTCTGTTTTGATAAGTGCCATTTTGTCCCTCGATATTGATAAATTACTGCACAAGCGCGTTCTCCAGCATGGCAAGATTCCTTTCCATAAGAGAAACGTAGCTTTCCCCCGCTTCAAAATCCTTTGACGTGATATTGTGGCAGGTGTGGAATTCGGCGGTGGGAAGCGCGTTTTCGTTCGCTAGCGTTTCCGCCAGCTTATGATTGGACAGTTCGATATAAAATACCGTCTGCACAGTATCTGTTTGGCGCAGCCTTTCAGTCAGAAACGCTATCGTCTGCGCGGACGGCTCGGTCTCGCTTCCGCAGCCCGGAAACGCCGCGTAATAGTTCAACTTATATTCCCTGAAAAAATAGAGCAGCGGAAATCGGTCGCCGAATATGAAATAGCGGGATTCATCCGACAGAAGCTCCTCAAAGCGCTTGTCAAGTGCGTTAATCTGCGCTATATAGTTGTTGGCGGCGCTTTCGTAATAGCCCGCGTTTTCGGGAGAAAGCTGCTCGGCGGCTGCTTTTATGCTCTCGACTATCAGTGCGGCGTTTTTAGGAGACGTCCAGATATGCTCGTCGTATTCGTCTTCTTCCTCTTCCGCAAAATCTTCGGCGATGTTTTCGTGGTCTTCCTCGAGGGCCTCGACGGCGTCCATCATTCTCAATGAATTCACATGATCGGAGGATCTGAGAATATTCTCCACCCATTCGTCCGACTCGCCGCCGTTGTAGATAAACAGGTCGCAGCCGTCGATCTTTACGATATCTCGCGCGCTGGGGTCGTAGCTGTGGCTTTCGGTGCCGGGCTTCAGCAGAAGCGTTATCTCGGCGGTGTTCCCGAAAACCTGACGCGCGAAATCATACGCGGGGAAAATCGTCGTGACTATTTTCAGCTTTTCACCGTCGGGAGCTTGGATATTCTCCGAACAGCCGCTAAACAGAACTGTCGCTACAAAAAGCAAAACGGAGATCAGCCTTTTAATCATCGCTTTTCTCCTCTGTGCAGTTGCCGCAAAACCCGTAGATGACCGTTTTTCCGATGTCAACGTTGAAGCCGTGGGCGTTCTCAATATGGCGTTTCATATCCGTCAGAAAATCGCAATCCATGTGGATAAGTCTGCCGCACTGTTCGCACTTTAAGTGAAAATGGCTGGAGCAGGCTTCCGACTCGTTAAGCTGATAACACGCGGCTTCGCCGTCGGTAAAGCGCTTCAATATCCCCTGGTTGGTGAGCTTTGACAGTGCGCGGTAGACGGTCGCTTCGCCGGAGCTTAATTCTCCGCTTTTTATCAGCTCTTTGGCAGTAAAGCATTTCCCGCGGTGCTGATTGAAGAACTCAACTATTTCGTCGCGCTGTTTGGTGTTGTAATTGTTCCTGTCCATATTATCTCCGTAACTCTTAAAATACTAAAGTGATAGTGATTCTCATTTTCAAATTATAACATATTTTTATCAAAATTGCAATAGTTTTACGGAAATTTATTGATTTTTTTTTAAAAAAGTTGTATAATTAATATGTAAATTTGGGCATTGCCCTTTTAAATGGAGGAAATTACAATGGCAGAAATTCTTATCGAAACGTCGGCACGTCACGTTCATGTTACTCAGGAAACCTTGGAGACCCTTTTCGGTAAGGGCGCGCAGCTCACCAAGAAAAAGGATCTGTCTCAGCCCGGACAGTATGCGAGCGAGCAGAGAGTTACTGTTGTGGGTCCTAAGAAGGAGATCGCTAATGTAAGTATTCTCGGCCCCTGCCGCAACGCCGATCAGGTGGAGCTTTCCGCTACCGACGCGCGTTCTATCGGCGTTGATATCGCGGTTCGCGAGAGCGGCGACATCGCGGGTACTCCCGGCTGCACCCTTAAGGGTCCTGCGGGAGAAGTTACCATTAAAGAGGGCGTTATTGTTGCAAAGCGCCATATTCACCTTACTCCCGAGACCGCTGATAAGCTCGGTGTTAAGAACAAGGATGTTGTTTGGGTAAAGTGCAATACCAACGGCAGAGCTGCTGTTCTCGGAGACGTTGTTGTAAGAGTCAGCGATACTTTTGCGGACGCTATGCACATAGATACCGACGAATCCAACGCTATCGGCGCTACTCCTAACCTTATGGGCGAGATCCTTAAGGAGCTTTAATGGGGTTCTTCAAAAAGAATAAAGACGTTCATCACGGATCGAAAGACCCGATGGAGATGATCCTCGATGACATTCACAACTGTCTTACCGTTAAGAATGAAATTCGGGATAACAAGGTGATCGTTCCCGAATGGGAGCTTACCATTTCTCCTAAAATCGACCAGCTTACCGACCGAAGCGCGGTTATCAACTTCTATTTATCCAATCCCGATTGGGAGGAGCCGCTGTTTGAGTGCTGTGCGGGCATCGGCAAGGATTCCCACAGCGCGATCGGTACGGCGATGGGCTCGTTTTTGTTCTCGTTTTTGCATGGGATCGCTTTAATGATGGAGGACAACACCTATGTTCCCATCGAAAGTGAATTCGCGGGGCATACTCACCGCTGGCGGGTCTATGAGAGCAATTCCGTGGGCATGGGCGAGCAGCTTGATAAAAACCGCGAGAGCTTCTGGGAGCTTTTGAGGGAGCACATTATAAAGCGGCTCGGAAATCAGAGGCTGTGTTATGTGAAGGTTTACGCGGCGAAGACTGTGGGTCCGGACGGTACGAATATCACGGGTGAATGCCGTATCAACGACGTTGCGAGCGCAGAGCTTGGCGCGCTGGTTGCGGGAGTTGCCGAGAAATGGAATGTGGAACAGTTCGCTTCGGATAAGCAATTCTTCTTTATTAAACAGGAACCCGAAACGGTACTTCCCTACCCTTACGCGGGCGGCGCGAAGATCCCAACGCTTTCGGCAAAGCTGAAGCAGGCTCTAGAACTTATCCTTAACTGCGATCCGAACGAGACTACCGATATGGTCGTGCCGCGGCTTAAAGAGGCTTTGGGCGACCCAACTCTTGCGGAGGAATGTTATATGTTCCTGCCGGAGATCTGCGCGGAGAACGCTTTCTCGCAGATGTCATTCGCGGAGGATATGCTGATATCTGTCGGCGGCGGAGAGCGTATCAATGTCTACAAAAACCAGCTCGCGGATTTCTATACGCTGAAAAATCTTATGTTCTCTATGTTTGACGCGGGCGTTTTCGGCGCTAAGACCGACGATCTGTTCCGTATGCTCGTCGGCATAAGCTCCATTTTCGGCGCTGTTCAGCAGCTCACCGAAAAAGGCAGCAGGCTTGAGGACTGCAAAACTACATCGGTTATCTTCCAAGCCTCGGAGGATTTTGAGATCAGATAGTTTTTGTGGGGGCGTTCTTTTTGTGGGGGCTCTGCCCCCACGACCTCTAGTGCGGGGGACTCGTCCCTTTGGAATCCCGGTTTTTTCATGTTTTCTACAACTTTAAAACCTCCTTCGGTTATTGAAGGAGGTTTGCTTATTTTTGGGTTTTTGATCTTATTATCTTGAAGATCAGGTCGTATTCCACGAAGTACTCCTTGCCGCTTACATCGGCGACTACTATTCCCTTTTCTTCAAAGCGTTTGAAATCGAGGTCGTCTATTTCCTCATAATCGGGGTCGACAATTTCGTGAATATTTGCGAGATGTGGATTGAAATTCAGCGGGTCGGAGAAGTCCCCCACCATAACTTCATACGGTGCCGCCCAATAACAGCCGCCGTATGCTATCAGATTCGTATTCGGGTCGTAGTGAATGTCGGTGATTATGAAGGATTCTCCGAAATCGTATGAGGCGTCGTGCTGATAGCCCTCGGGAATGTAATGATACGTCTCGCCCGTTTCCATATCGCGGTAGCTTATTCCGTACAGGTCAATGTGGAACGGGAAATATCTGTGCCCGTTTTTGTGGTGTATAAACTCTTGGAACGGTCTGGCGTGATTGTAGTCGGAGGTATATCGGAAGGTTTCCTCTCCGTTCGTGAGTGTGCAACTGTCGATATGAGCACGAAACACGTTTTTTTCAATGTGGCTGTATGACTTGATACTAAGCGTCCAACCGTCCGGGAGCGGATATTCCTCCTCGCCTGCAAAATATTCCTCGCACTCGACATAGGCGTATTCAGCAAGCCGCTTTTCCCAGACCGAATACAGGTTTTTGTAGGACATTCCCCTGTATTTCAGCAAATCCAAGCTGACCGATTCGCAGGTGAATTCGAGCGTTACGGTTTGGGTTTCCTTTTGCAGGAGAATTTTAACGCGGTTTTCTTCGTCAATGTCGAACTTTATTATCTCCGCGCCGACTATTTCCCGTGAGTTCTCCAAACCTGAGACTGAACGGAAGTAAAAATTGAAGTGAGGAATTTCGTCAAAACAGGCGAAGTCTCCGCGAAGAACATATCTGTCGCCCCAATTGTCCCAGGCGGCGATTTTACTTCCGATGAAATTCAGCGCACGGAATTTCTCGATGTCGAACATTACTCCATATCACCCAATTCTTCGTCGGTCTGCTCTTCGGGGGTGTTGGCGAAGATCTGCTTGGGGGTCAGCCAATCGCCTGTCAGTCTGCACATCAGGCGCGCGTCTATATACGCCTGCGGGAGCGTCAGAATGGTTTGTCCCTGGTAGCTTCCCGAGCGCGTAAGCTCCACTACCAGCGCGACGTCGGGATTCACCTCGTCCAGCAGCGCCAGCGGCAGCATAAGCGACATGGAATCGCGTTTTGGGAAATACGACGGGATCGCGGTTTTGTAATTCCAGCGAACGCGCTTTCTGGCTAGTTCTATGGAGTCCTTGAGGCGGTTTTGTATTCTCACAAACAGGCGGCTGTTATCGAGGATAAGCTCTTTTAGCTCCTCGTAAAGCGCGTTTCTCTGTATGCGATCGGGACCGCAGGCGCGGATCTTCTCCACCAATTCCTTAGCCTGAGAATTGTCGAAGAACTGGTCGTACAGAAATTGCAGCGGCAGGCGCTTGATATTGTCGATTATGATATGCTCGAAATCGGTGTGGATCTGCTTGGTGTGATCGAAGAACAGATCCTCGTTGCGTCGGAAATATGCGGGCGGCTGAGGAAGCGGATTGAAGTAATTCACGAGCTGCTTGCCGAGTCCTCCGGACGCGGCTGTACAAAATCCCGTGAACTTCCACTCGGTATCGCTGCCGGGTTCGTTGGGGACAAAGCAGGCGTAGATATCGTCGTAGTGGTTGTCGGCAAGTCCCGTATTGAACGACGCGAACTGGCGGTCGTTCGATATGCACACCTTTTTCTCGCGCATTAAGCGGGAGAAGGTGTATTTGATATACTGGATCAGTATCTGGTAATTCCTGCGCGGGCTGTTGGAGAAGTCCCAATCCTCATCGACCGCCTTAGCGGCAAGCTCGGAGAGGAAGTTTGACCAACTTCCCAAAAACGCGAAGTTTTCGAGCTGCTTTCCGGGGCTTCCGTTTTGGTGGTTTCTGTCGCGGACCTGCGTGTCCACAAAATACAGGAACCATTTCTTACCCTCGTAGGCGCTGGGTTTTATGGTAAGCTCTACGTTTGAGCCGTCCTCCTTCAAATACCTGCACGGGAAGATCAGCTTTGAATCGTAGTTTCTTATTTTTTTGCCGGAGCGCGCTTCGTCAAAATCGGCGTTTAGTTCCTCAACTATTTTGAAGTAATCGGTCTTGATCCCCTTTTCGGTAAGGAAGCTCTCTAATATCGCCATGGGCTTTATGGGAAGATTGCATATCTCGGAGAGCTTTCCCGCGGGGATCGCGGTATCGTCGGCGTTTTCAGGCTCGGGCTCTTCCCTGTAATTCATAACGCGCGTCGCGTTGTCCGTACGCTCGGGAGCGGAATTCTCATTGGCGTGGATAGTTACCATTACCTGCGGCACTCCGCCGAGGACTACCTCGTCGAGCTGTAAATATTCCAGTCCCGAAAGGAAATCCTTCATCTTGAAATAGCCGTATTTCATTCGGTTGATACCGTGATCGGCGAGGAATTTGCTGATCGCCGCCATGTGGAGACGACGTTCGCACTCGAAATTCTCCGTCAGCAGCTTATATACCTTTTCCTTGTCGTCTTCGGAGATCTCGCCTCCTATCGGCGGAGCTTTATGCTCGATCTCGGCGGCGGGACGGTATATCTGAGTTTTGTCGAACGAGAAATAGAGGCTCTTACCCACGGGGCTCAGATTTTTGGTTATTATTCCGTTTACCAGAAGTCCGTCCTGGCAATAGCCTATCGGGAAGGTATAGCGTTCTCCGAAAAAGTTCAATTTTCCGTTTTGCTTCGCTTCGTCGAACTTTTCGTATATCTCCTGCTTCATCTGCTGTACGGTATAGCCGTTTCCGAGTATCTTTGTGAGCGCATAGAGAGAGCGCTGGGTCATTTCTATGATATCGTCGTTGAGGATTATATTGCCCGTTCCGAAAAAGCTGTCTGCGGGATGATTGGTGTAAAAATTGTTGTACATTGCGCTTTCACCTGTCTGCCATTTTCTTATCTCGATAAACTCGTCATTATTGTCGTCCTGAAACGAAAACATTTCGGGAAAATCCTCCGCAAAGCCGCGAAACGTTGCATATCCCATATCATTCAGCAGGTATCCGTTTGTATGAAGCCACTCTCCTACTCTTGTGGCGCGGTATAATCCCGCGTCGGGAAACTGCCTCATTATGCAGTTATACAGCGCCGTCTTTTTTTCAACTGTTAACATTTTTTGCCTTTCATTTTTTAACTGTCAGATTTTTCTTCGGAATCTTCATCAAGATCCTTTAAGTCCTCAAAATAGCTCATATTTTCGATGTAGATGTGTGTTACAAGCTCCTCGAGTTTGCTCTCGGAATATTCCTGGACATATTTTCCCTCGACTGTGAGATTATAGGTGTGATAGGGGCTTTCATTCTCAAAATAGAAATTTGTTACATTGATCCCCATAAATCTGTAACCATCGATTATTTTTTTACAATTTGACGCGAATTTCTTGGGGGAATCAATTACTCCCGCGAACTTTACCGTGATATTTACATAATCGTCGGCGGACAATGCTTCTAAGCCCTTGGTTTTTCCCGTGCCGTCGGGGTTTAAGTCTACCTGAACGTCAAGCGACTCGATATCCGCTACATACCGCAGCTCCTTATAGCTTTTTTCGTAGATCTGGGCGGCGATGGTGCGGTTGTTGTATTCCTCCTTTTGCTTGCTGAAATTCTTGTTCATCGTGACGCACATCACGCAGCAGCCCACCACCAGCAACGCGGAGATTATAATACTGGGAATGTTTATGCGGAAATTTCCGCGGGTGGCTACTTGGTTGAACAGTATCTCCAGTCCGATAAGCACCGCGCAGATCGGAGAGAGCTTCAGCGGCAGCAGGAAATTAGGCTCGGGTGAAAACAGGCAGCCTATCAATACCACTCCTAAGAAAATCAAAATAAGTCCCAACGAGATAAAGCCTACGCCCTTTTTGCCAAAGCCGCGCGGTATCTTTTTTGTCTTGGGAATGGGCGCGATATGCTCGCTTTGTATCCTCTTAGAACGCTTTTCCAGCACCTCGTCGAGCGCCGCGAGCAGCTTTTTGTCCTGCTCTTCTATCTCGAGCTGGCGTTTTTCGATCTCGGCGGTCTTTTCCCCGTAGATCGGCGTTTCTTGCTTGGGCGCTTCGGTTATGATGCCGCCGTTATTCTGCGTTTGTTCGTCCGGTTTTTCGAGCGTTTGAGTGTTGTTTTCGTTTTCCATTGTTTTTACCTCCTTTCGGACAAGCATTCTTATTTAAATTATATCAAAATTTTGATCTTTTGTCAATGGAGAATTAGTGAACATTCTTCCGAATTATGGAAATTTTTGAAGCGGAAACAAGCTCCTTTCATTCTAAAAAAATCCCCCGTGTAATACGGGGGATTTGAGGTTACTAATGTGGATTACAGCTCTGCGAAGTACTTGATGGTTCTTACCATCTGAGAGGTGTAGGAGTTCTCGTTGTCATACCAGGAAACAACCTGAACCT